>CAVFJE010000159.1:0-7739 GCA_963622845.1 Dialister sp. CAG:486 | reverse complement strand
CAGTACAAGTGTTGATAAAAATTATATCTGCACAACTTTTATCAACCATAATGCCGCGCTTAGACATCATTTTTTCAATCATGTCTGACTCAGCTCGATTAACTCTGCATCCCAAATTGACAACAGCAAATTTAATCACGTCTAATGTCCTCTTGTTAGCTCATATTTAACGAGAGCACATGCAACTGTGCCAGCAGTTTCAGTTCTTAAAATCGACTCTCCCATAGTAGCTACATTAGCATTACAAATGCTCTTTAAGTATTCAACTTCGCTCTCATCAAGTCCTCCTTCAGGACCGACTACTACACCAACCTTTTTATCACCCTTCATGAGAGCTTTGCACAAAGTATCCGCGCTACTTGCTCTCTCCCAAAAAACTATTAGATTGTCGAGAGCGATAATAGTTTGCTCCAAATCTTTGAAATTTGATATTTCATGAACGCTGGGAATAGTTTTTCTTCCAGATTGCATCGAAGCTTGTCTAGCAATCTTTTTGTATCTTTCCAGCTTAGAGATTGATTTTTTCTCATCTACTTTTATGACACTTCTCTCAGATACAATGGGATAAAAATCATCGATACCAATCTCTGTAGCAGCTCTTATGACGTCTTCAGTCTTTGTTGATTTAGACAGACAATAGAAAAGAGAGAGCTTGAAACTAGCACTGCCAAAATCTAGTTTTTGAGCAATCTTAACTCTAATACTATCTTTAATTATAGAGACGACCTCAACTTCAAAATAATTGCTAGACTTATCAACGACACTAATGTGCTCACCGACGTTTAGCCTTTGAGCGCGAACGTGTTTAATATCATCTTCCGACAATATTAGGTCAAATTCACCCTCATTAGTCTCTTCTATGTTTTCGTTTTCTATGAAATAATGATGCATCTTTTATTCTGTGAAAGCATCTCTAATCTTTTGAAGAGGAGATCTAGTATCTGCAGTTTCCTCACCCATCTCTTCAGCTAACTTTTGAAGTAACTCACGCTCTTTTTTCTTCAATTTTTTAGGAATCTCCACAACAATGTGGACGATCATATCGCCTCTTGAAGAACTATTTAGCTTAGGAAGGCCATATCCTTTGACACGAATCTTGTCTCCCGATTGTGTGCCTTCTGAAATCTTTACAGGAACAGCTTCGTTTTCTAGAATACCATCGATCTCTAGCTCTGCACCTAATGTAGCTTGGATCATAGGAATGGTCATAGAAACATGAAGATCGTTTCCTTCTCTTACATAATAGTCGTGCTTGTTGACACGAACTGTAACTATGAGATCTCCTGCTTGCGCTCCTTGTATGCCTGCTTCTCCATAACTAGCAACTCTCAATTGTTGACGATCTCGTATTCCAGCAGGAATATCAACCGAAACACGTTGTCTATCTGGAACTCTTCCCTGTCCTCCACACTCGCTGCACTCGCCTTCAATCTTTGTGCCAGTTCCATTGCACTTAGAACATGTAGTTGCAGTTTGCATGTCTCCAAGAAACGTACGCTGAACGCTTACAACGCGACCGCTACCATTACAGACGTCACAAGTGACCTCTTTGCCATCTTCGCCATAACCACGACCGCCACAATCAGGACAAGGAGCAAGTCTGTCGTAAACTATTTCTTTTTTGCACCCTGTAGCAACTTCTTCTAGAGTTATATGAAGCCCAATGCCCATATCTCTGCCTTCTTTGCGAACGGCACGAACTCCTGCTCCGCCTCCTCCAAATCCAGAGAAGAACGTAGAGAAGATGTCCCCCATGCCACCAAATCCACCACCAAAGAGGTCTTCTAGATCTACGTATCCTGTTGCACCACCAGCTCCAGGACCGCTTGCAGCACCCGGAATTGTGCCAAATCGATCATATTGAGCTTTCTTTTGAGGATCGCTCAAGATGTCGTACGCCTCATTTAGTTCCTTGAACTTCTCTTCAGCATCTGGTGCTTTATTAACATCAGGATGCAACTCACGAGCCTTATGACGATAAGCTTTTTTGATTTTAGCTTCGTCAGCTCCTCGATCTACACCCAAAATTTCATATAAATCTTTAGCCATAATACTTTTCTACTACACTTCCTTTAGAACATCTGTTGCCAGAGAGACAGCTTTGATAACATCAGAGTAATTCATCCTTGTAGGACCAATGACAGCCACAACACCGCCGTCTTGACCTGAACCAAATGAGGCAGTTACAACTGAAACGCCACGCAAGTGATCGTTTGTGTTTTCTTCGCCTATGCGAATCGAAATCTCACCAGAAGAACAATCTTCGCTAAGAGCTCTAACTAATACAGAATTGTCTTCTAAGATTTCCATGATGGGCAAAAGCGTCTTTGAGTCCCTAAATTCAGGCTGTTGCATAATAGCGGTAATTCCACGTTTAGCAATCTTGTTGTGCTCCGTCGCTCTAATATCAGGAGCGATGATGCTCAAACAATGCGTCAAAGTTGCAATTTCAGCTGAGAGTTCGTCTAACATTCTGTCGATTGAATCAGCTGAGCGCTTAATCTCTGAAACCCTACTTTCATATTGAGAGTTAGAATTCTCGTTAATCTCATCTAAAATCTCGTCGACAAATTCTCTATATCCTGCATCTGTAGGAATCCTGCCAGCAGATGTGTGAGGTTGCAAAATGTACCCACTGTCTTCTAGATATGAGAGGTCGTTTCTAACTGTAGCACTGCTAACATTGAGGTTATAGTTGTCAACAATTGTCCTAGATGCTACAGGCATAGCAAATTCAACGTACTCTTCAAT
The DNA here is from genome assembly GCA_963622845.1 of Dialister sp. CAG:486. Lineage (GTDB taxonomy): Bacteria > Actinomycetota > Coriobacteriia > Coriobacteriales > Eggerthellaceae > CAVFJE01. The sequence goes on along the minus strand of CAVFJE010000159.1, from coordinate 4,988 downwards.
GAGCGCTCTTAAAATCATCTGTCTTCTGTCAGTTAACATATAAGATTATTTTAGCACTCTATTGTCAAGAGTGCTAATAAGGTTGTGTCATATTGAAACAATTGGTGTAAATAATGAAGTCTCTTTGATGCCTGTCAAGAATTTTAGTTACTTCAATAACTCATTAGCCCTATCAACTTCACCTGCCTCAAGAAGTTTGCGAATGCGAGTTGAGGTGACAACTTCGCCATCAAACTCAAGGAGTTCATGACCAACAACTTTCATGTTGTACCTCTCTCCCCACTCACTCATATCTTTAATGCTCCCTGAAGCTTTCGAGCCAAATCCAAAGTCAACTCCAACATGAACCTCAAGCGGGGGAAATCTTCTAAAAATTTTGCTAAGAAATTGCAGCGGCTCTAATTTTCCAAACTCTGCATCAAATGGTAAAACTGCTACTGCATCAGCTCCAAGTTTTGTAAGTGCTTTTAGGCGCTCATCGTTGGTCATGAGTTTATGAAGCCTGTCTTTGTGATATATCTCATCAGGGTCAATTGAAAAAGTAATTATGACAGATCTTTTGTTAAGCGATTTTGCACGCTCAATTGTATCCCCAATAATTTTTCTGTGTCCGATGTGGACGCCATCATAGACCCCTATAGTACAAATTGTGTCCTTAAAGATTGCATAATCAAATGGACAATGAGCATTAATCAATTGACTTGCCACGACTAACTCCTACATAAAAAACTGAACTTGGTTTGAGAAATTCAAGAAGAGAATCTTGCTTGTATATTGCGAGCACTTCGCTTGAAGTAGCCATAAAAATAGGACTATCGTTCTTTTTATCGTTGGGTAGAGGCGAATACTCTTTTCCATCAAAAGTTGACATTATGACATTTTCAGATTTGATGGGCAAGCCATTTTCGACATTACGGCTTTGCTTTTCACTCAGAAGTATCACTCTAAAACCTAGGGCACCTACAGGGTCAAGTGTCGCTTTTGTTTTAAGGAGAGACAGTTCTTCTAATGAATGACAATCTTCAAGACTTATGTTGCCAACGCGAGTTCTCATTAGCGAGGAGAGATGTGCTGGGCAATTGAGGTGATTAGAAATATCTCGCACAATTGAGCGGATATATGTTCCACTTGAAACTTCAAAAGCTACCTTCCAAATAATTGACTGATCGTACTTGGTTATCTCTAGAAGATCAGCTCTATAAATTGTAACATCGCGCGCAACTAGATCAACTACTCGACCATCGCGAGCAATTTCATATGCCTTTGTTCCATTAATCTTAATGGCACTGTATATGGGAGGTTTTTGAGAGATTCGACCACAAAATTTGGACAAAGTTTCTCTTGCCAAACTCTCATCATATAAACTATCAGGAGGATTAATCTTTTCTGTCACTTGTCCTTGTGCATCATGAGTATCTGTTGAAGTGCCAAAAGTAATTTCTGCAACATATTCTTTATTCACAAGATTAAAGTATTGGGAAAGCTTGGTTGCGGGACCAACCAAAATAGGCAAGACACCTGTTGCCATAGGGTCAAGAGTTCCACTGTGACCTACACGCCTTTCTTGAAAAATACGCCTTACCTCGTTGATTACATCATGCGATGTCATAGATTGAGGTTTATTAACGCTCAATAGAAACGATAAATTTGTATTGCCACGCTTCATTCAATAAATATTTCTTATCCAAAGAGATTTGAGAGTTGATCTACGACCATGTTTTTTGCAATCTCCAAATTGTTGTCAATCCTGGCGCCTGCAGCACCAGCGTGGCCGCCACCGCCATAAATACAAGCTAGCTCTCTACAATCAAAATCGCCTAGACTTCTAAATGATACTTTTACGTAATCTTGTTCCTCGCGCAAAAAAGCCACTACCTCTGTGCCATCGATAGCTCTCAAGATATTGACTACATTTTCAGTATCATCTTTGCTAGCTCCACTGTGCTGCATTTCATGCTTACTGATAGTAGTTATAGCAACTCTTCCATTTTCTAAAATCTCCATATTTGACACAGCAATTTGCTCAATTTTGACAGACGTTAGAGACTTTCTCATAAAGACCTTCTCACTAATTAGAGAATTATCTGCACCCGCTTCAATCATCTCGCTCGCGCTTTTAAAAGATCTTAGATTTGCATTTTGAAACTGAAAATTACCTGTATCAGTCTTAAGTCCAGTCAAACAACATGTTGCAATATCAGAATCGTCATTTAGGTTCATATAAGCCAACAACTCCCATACAAGAGTTGAAGTTGAAGCTGAACTTGGGTCAACTAGTGTCCAATCACTCCATCTTTTTTCTTCAAAATGATGGTCTATAGTCAAGCTAATACAAGCTTTATCTTTTAATTTTGCAGCTTGAAAACCTATTCTATTGTCATTAGGCGCATCGACCATAATGAACAGATCTGCTCTTTTGTTAACTCTGCTAGCAAACTTGAGGTCATTAAAACCACATAAATAATCAAAAAGATAAGGAGGTTTTTCATTTAACGCAAGCAAAACATCTACTTGCTTATTTAACTTACTCAATGCTCTCTTTAATGCAAGTTGACTAGAAATACAATCTCCATCTGGGGATGTATGACCACATATTTGAATATAGTTGGCTTCATCAATCAATTTAGCGATGCCATAAAAGTCGATATTTGATGCTTTTGTTAATTCCACAAGATAGAGCCCTGTCAATTAATCAAGATCTTCGAAATGAGCTCGCTCGCTTTGCAACATCGACTCAATCGCTTCGCTATTATCAATCGTCTCATCAAGACAAAAACGCAACTCTGGTGCTTTTTTCCAATCTAAATTTTTTGCCATAAGCGTGCGAATATAACCTTTAGCTTTTTCCAGTCCATCTTTAACAATTTGATAGTTGGTAGGATCAGTCGTGTAATACACATCCGCAACTGCTCTATCATAAGAAACCTTACACGCAGTTATAGTCACAAAACGAAGCCTCTCGTCGCTAACTTCAAAGAGCAAAATGTTTGAAATCTCTTGACGAGCGACTTCGTCAACTTTTCTATTGGAATTCTTCATATCTTATTCAGTACGTTCAACTTCGTCTAAAACGTATCCCTCGATTGTGTCTCCAATTTTAACATCTTGGAATCCATCTATTCCGATGCCACATTCAAAACCACTTCGAATAGTCTTAACATCGTCTTTCAAATGTCTTAGTGAAGCAATATCGCCTTCAAAGATGACCGTTCCATCGCGTACGACTCGGATTTTATCATCACGAGAAAGCTCGCCGTCAATGATGTAACAACCTGCAATTGTGCCAACTTTAGGAACTTTAAAGAGTTCTCTAACTTCAGCAATACCGGTGTCTCTCTCCACAATGTCAGGAGACAGCATTCCAACACGAGCAGCGTTGATATCCTCAATCGCCTTGTAGATGACATTATAGAGGCGAATGTCAACGTTTTCTCTCTCAGCAATCTGTCTTGATTTACCTGTTGGACGAACGTTAAATCCGATGATAATTGCATCACTTGCAGTAGCAAGCGTAACGTCAGTCTCAGTAATTCCGCCAACTGCACTATGAACAATATTGATTCTAACTTCGCTTTGATCCATCTTATCGAATGCATCAGCAAGTGCTTCAATCGAGCCTTGAACGTCAGCTTTGATGATGAGGTTAAGGTCAACAGTCTTGCCTTCCTCAATTCTCTCGAATAGATCATCTAAAGATAGGTGACTTCTTTGATGTTGAGCAAGACGTGCCCTTAAAGCTCGCTCCTCAGCTAGATGACGAGCATCTCTTTCATCTTCAAAAACCCTAAATTCATCACCTGCAACAGGTACAGAGTTAAGTCCTAAAATCTCAACTGGATCAGATGGACCAGCAGCATCTACACTGTCTCCAACAGGATTGATTAGAGCTCGAACCCTGCCATAAGAAGCTCCTGCAACAACAGTGTCTCCTGGATGAAGTGTACCTCTGTGAACCAAAACTGTAGCAACAGGACCTCTTCCTTTATCAAGATTAGACTCAATTACATATCCCGAAGCAAGTGCATCAGGATTAGCTTTAAGCTCGAGAACATCTGCTTGCAACAGAATTGTCTCTAGCAAATCATCTATATGAAGATTCTTCTTAGCTGATACATCAACAAACATATTCTTGCCACCCCACTCTTCTGGGATAACATCATATTCTGTCAGCTCAGTTCTAACTCTATTAGGGTCAGCACCATCTTTGTCAACCTTGTTAACTGCAACGACTATTGGAACGTCAGCTGCCTTAGCATGGTTAATAGCCTCGATTGTTTGTGGCATAACGCCATCGTCAGCAGCTACAACAAGAACGATTACGTCAGTCACATGAGCACCTCTAGCACGCATCGCTGTAAATGCCTCGTGACCAGGGGTATCAATAAATGTAATTTGGTGATCGTTAATCTCAACAACTGAAGCACCGATATGTTGCGTAATACCACCAGCTTCGCTCATGACAACACCAGTGTTTCTGATAGCATCGAGAAGTGATGTTTTACCATGGTCAACATGACCCATAACAGTAACTACTGGTGGACGTGGTTTTAGATCGTCTTCAGTATCATTAATGGCAACCGCATACTCTTCATCTGGCGAGACGATACGAACTTTTCGATCTAAGTCATCTGCGACTAGCTCAATTAGATCATCGCTCATAGTTTGAGTAAGTGTAAGAGCTTGACCTAACAAAAACAGTCTTTTGACAACATCTCCAGATGGAACATTTAATAGTTCAGCGAATTTTCCAACAGATGCACCTTCGGGGATTTCAACTACAGAATCATCCAAAACAAGCGTTGGATCAAGACCCTTTGCGATTGCCTCTGCCTCCGCTCTCTCTCTTGCCTCCTCAGCACGCTTCTCTTTTCTCTTTTTGCGTCTACCTTCTCCAGTCTTTGCACTTGCGGCCTCAACTGCAGCTCTTGCTTCTGCTAATACTTTGTCGCGTTGAAGCTTTTCAACTTCAACAGCCATCTGCTTATATC
>CAVFJE010000158.1:0-7867 GCA_963622845.1 Dialister sp. CAG:486 | reverse complement strand
CACCTGGAGTATTAAATACAGGAATGTTTTTTTGAGCTAACTCCTCAAGAGGTATATTGTTTACACCAGCACCAGCTCTAGCAACACATTTTAGAGAAGATGGAAGCTCCATCTCTTTCATGTTAGCTGAGCGAACGAGAATCGCGTCTGCCTCGTTAATGTCCTCTGTGATTTCAAATTCATTACTAAATTCTGCCAGACCCTTAGCTGAGATGTTGTTTAGACAGTGAACCTTAAACATATAAAAAAAACCTTTCTTCATTTATTTACTAGACTTCATAGGATAACACGAGATAAGTTAAGTCCAGAATTGAATTGCATCGATAATGCCAACGTATGCCCAGGGGTATATATCAGAATACCAACCGGTTTCCGCAACAAAGCACAAAAGCACGCTGTAAGCGACACTTAGTGTCACAAGGGTAACTATGATTTTATTAAGCGTTTTTTCGCTAAGCCTTAGCTCGAGAGTCTGTATTGTATCAAGGCTACTTGCAGGTATGAGATTAGTGTTCTCTAAAGAAGACTCACCTTGAGCATTTTCTGCCAAAATAAACACGATTAAAACTGCAGCTGACAAAAACATGAATGAAAAATCAGCATAATATCTTTGCAAAATTCCTGCTACTTCAGCATCTAGCAAGGCTATTGTTACGCCGCTTATCAAGAGTGTCAAAATCACGCCTGAAGTGGTCTTTGATTTGCGCTGAGCATTTCGAACTCGCAAAGCACTTTTGCTCATGAATAGAATCCAAAGAATTGGCAAACAAGCAAAAATTCCACCGAATGTTGCCTCTCTAACAGTTTGTCCCACATATGTGGTGTCAAAGACAACTTGTTGAAGATAAGGGAAAACACCTGTCAAATTTGCAGTTTGGAGAAAATATGCAAAAATTGCTGGAGCAATTCTGCCAATCTCAAGACCTCGCTTTGTCATATCGTGCACTGTAAGGTTGTAATTTGCCCCGAAATCAAATAGCGATCCAAACCTTGCATAATTGTAAATTAAAAGTCCTAGCATCACAATTACATACGGGGAAATTAGACAGATAAATTCCCTCATGCCGTCCTTTGTGAACAATCGTTTTTCAGTTATATATGTATTCCAAAAGAGTGGGAAAGCTAGAAATGAAAGCAGCACAATTTGCGGCCTGCACCCAACGACTAGGGCCATACACAGCGATCCTATGAAAAATAACAGCTTTCGATGAGAAGATCGTCTCCCTTTCATCCAAAAGTAAAGACCCCACACGCTAAATGCGAGAGCTGAAGCGATAGGAAGCGAGTAAAACGTTGGGAATTTTATCAGATAGAGAATTCCAGCACACGTCACGATGGCAACTTGACACAAGAGGAAAATTCCCAAATTAATACGCTTGAAGTGGTATTTAGCAAAACGATGAAGGAGTGCTGTTATTCCACAGATGAATGCAATAACCATAAAAAGTACAGCGATGGCAGTCGGAAAATTTGCTCCTGTTAGCATATAGAAGGGCAAGTAAAATATGAGCACAGGCACAACGCCAAAATAGACATAGTAGTGCCCTTGATAAAATGCTACATCAAATAGATAACTCTCCCCTGTCTCTTTTTGTGCTTCGTCTCGCGCACCTTTGTCATATGGATTTTCCATATCCTTAAGCCATTGGGGAGGCTCTTCATCTAGATAGAGATGACCATTTGCAAACGCTTTAGCCAAAAGAGCGTATTGCTGGGCATTGTCTCCTCCGACCTCATAAGTGTTAGCAATAGACTTTCCATCCCAATCACCATAATTATAAAAATTAGTAGCGACGCCCACTAGGTTTGAGCCTTGAAAGAGAAATGCGCTTAAAAGTAGGATTTCAATTGCAAGCGTGCTAATCATGCCTGCCTTAGTAGCACCATCAGCCTCTCGGATTTTAACTCTGTAAATCGCACTACTAGGTCTAAAAGCATACACGAGCAACAAAACTCCAATCAAGCCAAAAAGTCTCCACCAAACAAACGTGAATGGACGATTTGGATTGAGCTCAATCGTATCAAGATAGATGGGGTATTTGATGCTGTGGTCGCCATCGCTGAAAATTTCAATTCGCAAATTGCTCAATTTTCCTGTGGAATTCAACTTAATATAGTGAGTCGAATCAACGGCAGTCGAAACCGTAACATCAGGAATGCCAGCAGTGTATTCGGTTGAGTCGAAATATGTAAGATGAGCTTCATCTGTGTATTGCAACTTCAAATTGAAAGTTTGTGCATTTTGCCAAGTTGGAAAATCAATAAAAATTGAATTCGCCTCATAACCAAGGTCATGAAATTCTATTACCGAATTATCTGAAGTAATTCTAAAGGCCTCCGATTCAGAACTTGATGAACTATATCCCTTCGAAATAGAAATCGAGTTATATAAATCAATTGGACGATTGTTTAGCGTTGCAAAAAAGTTGTAATTGAATATAAAGATTTCGCTCAAAATTGCAACGCACAAGAGTATCGCAATATTTCTTGCTAACTTTAGCAATTTAGACTTGCGCGGAGCCAAGCAACTATGCATCAGAAAACAGATGTTTTCGCGAATTGTGAACATAAATCGATTATATCATGCGATAAAATATGATTACCTTTTAACCGATTTTAGTGAGGAAAAGGAGACAGAAATGGATTTTTCAGTAACTGGGCGAAAGATGCCAGTAACCGACGCACTCCGCCAATATTCAGAAGAGAAGATTAAAGGAGCAATTGATCAGCTCGAGCTCGATATTGTTAGTTGCGATGTTGTTATTTATTGCGAGAAAAACCCTGCGATTCCAACACCTGCAACATGCGAAGTAACTGCTACTCTTAAAGGACAGATTGCTAGAGTTGAAATTCGCGACTATGATATGTATGCTGCCATCGACGTTGCCGCAGCAAAGATTGTCAGACAGCTAAGAAAATACAAGACCCGCATGATCGACAAGCGTAAGCGCACCGATTCAAATCAAGCAGGAGCGATAGCTGAGAAGAATGGTGCAGGAGCAGAGCTTGACATCGAGGCTTTGATGGAAGAGCTGACTCAAGACGATATCCTAAGACGCAAAGCAATAACGTATACTGTTTGTACAGAAGAAGAAGCTCTCACGCATATGGACATGTTAGGGCACGACTTCTACATCTACACTGACAGAGATACAAACAACGTTCATCTTCTTTATCGCAGAGTAGACGGAGGTTATGGTCTTCTTACACCAAAGAATGCCTAAGCTCGCCGCAAGAATATAGAGAGCCGAAACAGACCACTAGTTGGTCTGTTTTTTTTGTGGCATCAAGCGCTCTTGAAAGTGCATCAACAGCATTTTTGCAACAAATTACTTCATCGATATTTTGCTTGACAATGGATTGCAAATTGTCAAGTTTTAAAGCACGCGGGGAATTAGGTTCATAGATATAGAAAGCATCGAAAAGATCTTGCGTAACTTGAAGCACTCCTTCGTAATCTTTGTCCTCTAAAATTCCAAAAACGGCAACTCTCTTTTTTGTGGGAGCATATTGCAAAAGAGAATTTTTAAGCGCCATTGCACCATCAACATTGTGTGCTCCATCAAGAATTACTTTGCCAAAGATTTCAAATCTTGCTGGCCAAGTTGCTTGAGCAATGCCTTCTTTAATGTCATCCCAAGATATACGCCAATCTTGATCTGACAAAACAAGTGCCGCTGTTGCTGCTAGAGACGCATTATCTTGTTGGTAGCAACCTTGCATCTTCATCTTGAATTTCGGGAATTCTTTAATCGGCACTAGTCTACTGCCGGCAACTTGACTAATAACCTCAAGTGCTTCACTTCGCTGATTGGCACAAACTACGCTCACGCCATCTTTGATTATCCCAGCCTTCTCTCTAGCAATATCTGCGATTGTATCCCCCAATATTCCAACGTGATCCAGGCCAATAGGCGTAATAACGCTTACTTCAGGCATTATCACATTCGTAGAGTCAAGGTTGCCGCCAAGGCCAACTTCAACAACACAAATATCACAATCAACTTGAGCAAAATAGCAAAAACCGAGAGCTGTCATTAGCTCGAACTCTGTCGGGTGCTCACCAAGCTTTTCCTCTACTTGTTTTGCTGCATCACGCAAATTGATAGTTATATTCAACAAGCTTTCTTTGTCTATATTTTCACCGTTAACTCGAACTCTCTCTTCGAACGTCTCGATATAAGGCGACGTAAAAAGCCCAGTCTTATAACCAGCGACTCTCAAAATAGATTCCAAAAATGCGCAAGTTGAACCTTTGCCATTAGTACCTGCGACATGGACGAACTTAAGTCGTTGGTGTGGATTGCCCAAAAGTTCGAGTAATCTTGTGATTCTATTCAATCCGAGAGAGACACATTGCCACCTCGGCTCATTTATATATGCAATTGGGTCGAAATTATTAGACATAAATTCTGACTAGACGCATGCCTCCAAAATCACATGCAAGTTCATAATTAATGGTGCCTGCTTGGCTTGCCATCTCATCAAGAGTCACAACCTGACCGCCATCTTCGCCAATCAACGTCACAACCTCACCAGGAATAGGATCATAGATTGGCTTGTTAACAAGATTTCGCTGACCGACTTCAAACATACATTGGTCCATGCAAATTGAGCCGACTTGCGGATGCTTCTTGCCAGACATAATAACGTTTATTTTTCCGCTTACACATCGATGAAGACCATCTGCATAACCAATTGGTATTGTGCATATCTTTGCATAACCGCGACTTCTGTAGCGCAATCCATAGCTGACACCTTCTCCCAAAGGCACGGACTTAACATCAGTAACTCTTGCTTTAACACTCATCGCAGGCTTGAGATCGATCTTTGGGATAGTAGTTTCAGAAGGCTTTAGACCGTACAAAATAATTCCAGGACGCACCATGTCATAGTGGACATCTGGGTATTTAAGGGTTGCTGCCGAGTTTGCGCAATGCACGATGCCAGGATTGACACCACTCGCTTTGATGTCATTTATCGCAGCAAAAAATCTTTGGCTTTGCTTTTCAAAATCCATCGTGTCAACTTCATCTGCGGTAGCAAAATGAGTAAACGTACCTTCCAGATCTAGAGCTCTGTGAAAAGAAACCATACGAGCGAACTCGCCAGCTTCCCGCCAATCGACACCAATACGATTCATTCCTGTATTTATTTTTAGGTGATAGGGAGCACGAAGCCCGCGAGCATCGGCAATCTCGCCATATTGAATAGCAAACTCGCTATCGAAGATGCTCGGCATAATTTCGTATTCAAGAAGAGTTGCAATGGAACTAATCGGCGGTTGAGACAAGATGAGAATTGGCTTTGTAAGCCCAGCTTCCCTGAGTTCAATTCCTTCATCAACAGTGGCAACACCGAGGTGGTCACATCCACAAGCAGAAAACTCTTTCGCGCATTTCACAGCGCCATGTCCATAGGCATCAGCCTTGACTACAGCCAAGACTTTTACTCCTGGTCTAAGCGAGTTTTTTATAGCAACATAATTATTGCGAATGCGCGCCATATCAACTTCAACCCAAGCCCAACGTCTGTCTAGGGGGTTGAATTCAACTTGATTGCCTGTATTTTCTCCTTTATAATTCACAAATTTATATTAACAAAAATGAGCGATGTCAAAAGTTCAAAAATGATGCCTGTCATAAATTTGAAACAGAAAAAATTACTTGAGTGCTTTTGCTCCAACAAACGAAAGACCCGTACAACCAATACAATTAAAATTCTCCAATTTATCCGACCTATACGCACTGCCTATCTCTTTATGCATTAAAGGATAGATTGGACAATTTTCCGCTATAAGATCAAAGCAATCGTTCCAGATTGATTGTTGTTTAGTCGCATCTCTCTCTGTCCTTGCACTTTGCAAAAATCCTTGCAAAGTCGCCCACTCAGGAGCATCCTTCCAGCAACTTCTTCCACTTGTCCAAACATTGTCTCCATACCACCATGTCATCAATAGATCGGGGTCATTGCCAAAGCAACTCGGATCGCCAGGTGTCAGGATAACATCGAACGGTAGCGTCCCCCCACTTTCATCTAAAGCTGTCCAATCGATATCTTCGATTTGGAGCGTAGTTGCAATACCGATGCTCTCAAGATTTTCTTTTATTTGATCGGCAAATGACTTAACCCAATTGTTGTTGACTTTGAGAGTCAATGACAAATCTGTACATTTCGCCTCTGCGAGAAGATTTCTGGCCCGCTCTGGGTCATAAGAGTAAATAGTTGATGCTTTGTGATAATTGCTATATGTCTCAGGCAGAAAACTAGTCACTGCCTTGGCATGTCCTGCTAAATATGATGAGATGAGTTTATCAACGTCAATTGCATAGAAAATAGCCTGCCGGACGTGCTTGTCGTCAAATGGCGCTTTCTTTGTGTTGAAAAGCAAAAAGGCTTGCGCAAATCCAGGTACATATTCAACCGTCATTGATGCATTTTTTATCTTATCTACACTTGAACTAACAACATCTTCTATTGCGACAACATTCTCATTGGATGAAGTGTCACCACGAGTATCACCACTGCAAGCAATCTTCCATTCCATCTTCGCATTTTGTGTAGTTTTTTGTCCATTGTATTGCTCGTTAGCTGCAAAGACAATCCTTCCACCGTCCCTACCATCAATCTCTTCAAACTTCCAAGGACCTGAGCCGATAGGCATCGTGTTTAATTGTTCTTGACTAAGAACTCTTGGAAAAATTTTAACGATACTTAATCGCTTTTTCAAAAGAGCGTCAAATGGGTAATTTAGCTCAAACCTTACGACGTTATCTGATTTTGCGGATACACCCCCGATAAAGGCAAGTAGAGATTTATACGTCTCACTTTGCATATTTTGCACGTAAGCATTGACAACATCATGGGCAGTGACATTGCTGCCATCACTGAATTTTGCGTCATCTCGAAGCGTAACCTCAAAGACTGTGTCACTAATCTTTGTCGGCTCGCTTGCCGCAAGGGCATTATAAGGCTTGTACGTTGACATATCCAGATCATACAAACCCTCAAAAACATGCCATCCAGCGGAAATCATTAGTGCCGAAGAATTGCCGATAGGGTTATAGTTTGTAGCCGAATATGCAACAGTTGCAACTACACAATCTGCTACCTTCACCTCGTCTTCTTTATTTTGAGAATTGTTCCCCTGCACTGAATTGCATCCACTCAAAGCAAGTGCACCCACGCCCGCGCTCGCTAGTGTTGCAGCAATAAACGATCTTCTAGTGATTTCTTTGTTCTTCATACTTGGTCTCCTTTTGATTTAGCAAATTGACCATGCCATTCCAAAAGTTGTCTATCTAATCGAATCGGTGATAATTATATTACTTCACACGTAGGCATTTATCTATGGTTGTGCTGTGTAAATCGATAGCTTTAATATGAGGAATTTATATCAGAATTAGTGGTGCCCCCAGCGGGAATCGAACCCGCATCTGAGCCTTGAAAGGGCCCTGTCCTAACCGTTAGACTATGGGGACTTAGATGCTTTTTCGTAGTCTAAAAATCACGAACATATATTATACACATTATCGCGGGAGTGCTCTCATGTTTTTTCTGCGTTCAAGAAAACCCTCATAGCTCCACTCCGTCCTTTTTGCGCCCGCAATATAATTCTTGGACAGCAAAGCCATACTAAGATTTTCAGCATGCCTAATACTTGCCATAATAACTGGAATTATAAGTGTCCTTATTGCTCTTGAACGCTCGATTAAACTTCCTTGCCCAATACTTGCTCCTCTGCATTTTTGTGCTGTCACAATTGAAGTTGTTTCATCATAGAGAATTGGAATGTAGCGTATTGCAAGAGCTAAGATGAACGCAAGTTGTGAAATTGGAACGCCAATCTTTTGGAGTGGAGCAAATA
>CAVFJE010000157.1:0-2559 GCA_963622845.1 Dialister sp. CAG:486 | reverse complement strand
ATGGTTGACGACGAAGAGCTAATCGAGCTCGTTGAGATGGAAGTCAGAGAGCTTCTCTCATCTTATGAGTTCCCTGGAGACGACACACCAATCATCCGTGGCTCTGCTCTAAAGGCTCTTGAGGGCGACAAAGCTTATCAAGACAAAATCTGGGAGCTCATGGACGCAGTTGACTCATTTATCCCAACTCCAGATCGTGACGTTGACAAACCATTCTTGATGGCAATTGAGGACGTTATGACAATTTCTGGTCGCGGCACAGTTGCTACTGGTAGAGTTGAGCGTGGTGTCTTGAAGATGAATGACACAATCGAGATCGTTGGTATTAGAGAGACACAAGATACAGTTGTTACTGGTATCGAGATGTTTAGAAAGCTTCTCGACGAAGCAGAAGCTGGCGACAATGTCGGTGTTCTTCTAAGAGGTATCAAGAGAGAAGATATCGAGCGTGGACAGGTAATTTGCAAACCAGGTTCAGTTACACCTCACACTGAGTTTGAAGGTCAAGTTTACATCCTTACAAAGGACGAAGGCGGACGTCACACTCCATTCTTCGATGGTTATAGACCACAGTTCTACTTCAGAACTACTGACATTACAGGTGTTGCTCATCTTCCAGCTGGAACAGAGATGGTTATGCCTGGTGACAATGTTACAATTACTGGTGAGCTAATTCACCCAGTTGCTATGGAAGAGGGTCTTAAGTTTGCTATCCGTGAGGGCGGCAGAACTGTTGGGTCTGGCAAGGTCACAAAGATTATCAAATAACTTTGATTTTAGGCTAAATAGAGGGCAGGCTGCAGAGGCATATTTTCTGTAGTCTGCCTTTATCTGTCTAAAGATAGATGACTTTCTAAGTCAAAAAATGACTTAAAGTGAAATTTTTTATTGAGATGCAAGTGAAAAGTTTAGTTATTTTAGAGGAGTGTTCATGCGAACAATGATAACATTGGCGTGTGGTGAGTGCAAAAGACGCAACTACACGACAAAGAAAAATAAGCAAACACACCCAGACAGAGTTGAGTTTAAGAAATATTGCAAATGGTGTGGACACCACACAATGCATAAAGAGACTCGATAGTTTTATTTGTTATGGGAGTCTAATGGCTCAACTAATGTATAATAGTTGAGTTGATAAATACGCCAGTAGTTCAATTGGTAGAGCGTCGGTCTCCAAAACCGAAAGTTGAGGGTTCAAGTCCTTCCTGGCGTGCCACTTGATTGTGTAAAAAGAGTACAAATGTAGATTTGTTTGAGTATAAGAGAGAGTTTGATAAGCAATGGCAAAGAAATCGAAGACACAAAGAGCTAAGGCTAGTGCAAAGAGAGCTGCAAAGAAGGAAGAATCATTAGAGGTAACACCTATTGAGGAACAAGAAGGTGCAGCTGGAGCAGAGTCTTCGAAAGAAGATACAAAGAAGCCTGAGAAAAAGGTAGAAAAAGCAAAACCAAAGCAAGAGAGATTTAAGTTTCTCAAAGACGTTAGAGCTGAGCTCAAGCGTGTTACTTGGCCTACAAAAAAAGACGTTACTCAATGGAGTGGCGTTGTAGTTGCAGCTTTGTTATTCTTTGGCATTTACGTTGCTATTCTTGACAATTTTGTTATGACACCAGCACTCGTCGGCGTCTCTTCGATCGAGATTGAAGGTGTTACTCCTAAGACAGAAGCTGAGTTGCAAGCAGAAAACTCAAGTTCTAGTAGCACATCGTCAGATTCAACAACAACACTAACTGACACAGATCTTTTGTCACTAAGCGATGTTAACTCAAGCGATTCTGTTTCATCTACGTCTACAGATTCATCATCTGAGGAGTCAACATCAAGTGATACGCAATCGAGTGCTACAGAAGATACAACTTCACAAGAACAAAGCTCAGAGGGCGGTCAATAATGGCTAAACGCTGGTACGTTCTTCATACATACTCTGGTTTAGAGAACAAAGTCAAGACAAACCTTAAGCAGCGTATTGAAACTGCAGGTCTTGAGAATGTTATAACCAAGATCGAAATTCCAACAGAGATAGTCGCTGAGATCAAAGATGACGGCAAACGTGTGGAAGATGAGAAAAAGGTTTTTCCTGGATATGTTCTCGTTAAGATGGAGATGAACGATCACACATGGTCAATAGTCAGAAACACCCAAGGTGTTACTGGTTTTGTTGGTTGCCAAGGAAAGCCAAGTCCTCTTACTAGAGAGGAATATGACAAGATTACGCATCGCACAAGCAAAGATGTTCCTCAAACAACAACAAGCAAACTAACAGAGGGACAAAGCGTTCGCGTTGTGTCTGGTCCGCTTAAAGATTTCGATGGAACGGTCAGCGAAGTTATGGCGGATGCAGGAAAAGTAAAGGTCACCGTCTCTATTTTTGGCAGAGAGACGCCAGTAGAGCTGACTTTTGAGCAGGTGGCTGAAATTTAAGGAAGATAATAACTAGTCAATAGCACTTATCTTACGTGCCTTACTATCTTGCAATTGTGGAATTGATGCAAGAAAAGTTAAATGTAGGGGCTTCTCACGATAGAAATGTGTTTTGATAGATAATATATATTTAGAGA
>CAVFJE010000156.1:2891-4705 GCA_963622845.1 Dialister sp. CAG:486 | reverse complement strand
GAAATGTACAGTGCAATATCTGGCGGCAACGTTGCAAAGATGATCGCGGGAGAGACACTTCCATCTAAGTCTCGATTAACTCTAAGACCAGAAGGGACCGCAGGAATTGCGAGAGCAATCATTCAAAACAATCTAGTTGAACAATTTGGACAACCAAAAAAGTTTTTCTACATAGGTCCCATGTTTAGAGCTGAACGTCCACAAAAAGGACGTATGAGACAATTCTACCAAGCAGGTGCTGAGTGCGTTGGGTCTTCTGAGCCGCTACTCGACGCACAAATGATCGCTATGGCGCAAGACTTTATCATGAATTTTTGCAATTTCAAGATTTCAGATTTTGAACTGCACTTAAATTCTATCGGATGTGAAAAATGCAGAAGTTCGTATCGTGAGCTGCTTGTTAGGTTTGAAGAGCAAAACAAAGGAGCATTGTGCGAAAGTTGCAACTCAAGAATAGAACTTAATCCTCTTCGTGCTTTTGATTGCAAAAATGAAACTTGCAAATCCATCATGGAGAGTGCTCCAAGAATTACAGATCATCTATGCGAAGACTGCGAAAAGCATTTCAAAGAAGTGAAATCTTTTCTTGATTACATGAATGTATCTTACATAATCGACTCTTCGCTGGTTCGTGGGTTAGATTATTACACGAGAACAGTCTTTGAGTTTACCTCGAGTGCAGGCATGGGTAGTCAAAATGCACTATGTGGTGGAGGAAGATACGACCATCTAATCGAGGAGCTCGGCGGCAAACACATCTCTGCTCTTGGTTTTGCAGCAGGTTTTGAACGGTTGAAACTTGCAGCGGAGAGCAAAGGCACTAGGTTCACATCAAACGAACATCCTTTATTTTTTATCGTTGCTCTTAGCGAAGAGGCACGCAAAATTGCTAGAGAGATTATACTTAATGCGCACTCCAACAGTAACGCTCTCGTTGAGATGGATTATCGCGACGCAGAAGAAGGTAATTCAAGCAACAATGCAAATGTACGATCTGCCAAATCGCAATTTAAGTTAGCAGATAAGTTGAAGGCTAGAGTTGCTATCGTCATTGGCGAGGACGAAATTAACGCTAGCGTAGTACAAGTGCGAGATATGGACACACACGCTGAAACTAATGTTAAACTTGATAGAATAATAGAATATATTGCAAATTGGCAAGGAAAGTGAATTTAAGAAAAGATGGATTACTCGAGAAAATACAGCGTTGTTATAGTTGATGATCAGCCACTCGTTAGAAGCGGATACAAAGCGATACTCGGTGCCTACCCAGACATTGAGGTTGTTGGCGAAGCTACAAATGGCCAAGAAGCTCTTGATCTTGTCAGCGAGCATCATCCTTGCGTTGTTTTAATGGATATTCGCATGCAAACGATGAACGGGATTGAAGCTACAAAGAGAATAACATCAGATCCTGCTAACAGTACCACTCGCGTTCTTGTCATGACAACCTTTGACCTCGATGAGTATGTCTTTGAGGCTCTTCGTGCTGGTGCAGGCGGCTTTCTTCTTAAAGATGCTGAGCCAGAAGAGATCGCTGAGGCAATCAGAACAGTAGCTGATGGAAATGCTCTAATTCAACCGTCAGTTATGAAGAGACTTGTAAAGAAGTTTGTAGATCCAAAGACAGGTCAAGCAAGAGATCCGCGCAGAGCAAAGACAGATTCCTTGCCAGATCCTCTCACAGATCGCGAAGCTCAAATACTGGATCTTGTTGCACAAGGTCTCAGCAATGTTGAAATCGGTGAGAAACTGTTTATCTCTCCAGCAACTGTTAAAACACACATTTCGCGTATAATGCAAAAGACAGATTG
>CAVFJE010000156.1:0-2854 GCA_963622845.1 Dialister sp. CAG:486 | reverse complement strand
AAAAATAGTCCCATTTGTGTACTTTTTTAAATTACAATACATTTGTGTAAAATTACACAAGTTTGGTATATAATGTCTATGCATTATTTATTGGGAAAACGATAAGGAAAGTGAAATGAAAAGAGAAGAAAGAAAACAACGAACTAAGAACTTGATTAAGTCTTCCTTTATTCAGCTCTTGAAGGAAAAAGACTTAAACCGAATAACTATTACAGAAATCTCTGAGCTTGCTGATGTTAATAGAAAGACTTTCTATTACTACTTCGACTCTATTGCAGCAATTCTCGATTCAATCGAAGAAGACTTGGTAGCAGATCTTAAAATCAAAATGGAGAATTCTGAGTCCCATAACTGGAAAGAATTCTTCTATGGGCTAAACGAAGTGATTGAGAGCGAATTTGATTTCTTTGAGATTATTGCTCGAGAGAGCTCTTTGTCTTTCTTGAAGGATGAATGTGCAGATGTTTTGACTGCTTTGCTAGTTAATCAATTGTTAGTCAGAACAAACAGAGATTCAGAGACAAACAGAATAATCGTTAGCTTCATCACTAACGGTATCATCGGTGTTTATAGCACATGGCTTAGAACGGATAGCAAATCTTCTATTGATGAGATCATCTCAAAGATGTCACGTACGATCGATAACGCTCTAGATGCACTCGAGTAATCAATAAATTAATCGCTAAAATTAATAAAACCGGCCTCGTTTTTCGAAGCCGGTTTTTTTATCTAAGTGTTTTTCTAAATTCTTAAAAAATCTCTATCCTAGCTTTCTACTGCTGCAAAGATATCTGAAATGATTGGCACATCATGCACTTCAACTATATCGCTTTGCAGAACCGTAGCTGTTGCAGATTCAACACTGTGAAGAATTGGGCTTGGCATTGCAACTCCAAACCACAAGATAACTCCAAGCAGGATTACTTCTGGTACTAGTGCGAATACAGGCACTTCGCCTTTCTTGATGTTCTCAGGCGCTTTACCAAGAATTGAGCCTGTCGCAACAAAGAGGAATGCAGCGATAACAACAACAAGTGCGATACCTAGGATTACAACTAGCCAGAGGCGATCTGCGTTGATGCCTGCAATGAAAGCGATCACTTCTGAGATAAACATCGCAAATGGTGGGAATCCAGAGAGTGCAAACAAACCGCAAATCATCAAAACACCAGTTAGTGGTGCAACTTTTAGTACGCCTTTGATGATATCTAAGTCGCGTGTTCCATATTTCATGAGAATATTGCCTGAGAGGCAGAACATGAGAGCTTTTGTAAATCCATGGAAGATGCAATGGAACAGAGCCGCTGCAATACCAAGTGGTCCACCGAAACCTAGACAAAGAGCGATGATACCGATATTCTCACAAGAAGAATAGGCCAGCTTTCTCTTTAGATCTTTTTGCGTCCAAACTGAGAATGCTGCAATGCAAACCGACAAAATGCCGAGAGTCATCATCACAATTTGTGGGAACGTCTCGCCGACTACTTGAACAGTCAATGTGTAGAAACGTATGATAATCAACATTGCGCATTTGAGCAATACGCCAGAAAGTAATGCCGACACTGGAGATGGTGCCTCCGAGTGTGCGTCAGGAAGCCAAGTGTGCATAGGGAATAGACCAGCTTTTGTACCAAAGCCGATTGCCGCAAATACAAACGAGATTTGCATCAGCATGACATCGAATTGTGAAGCGTAAGGTAGTAAGCTTGTCAAAAATACCGCCTCGTGTGCGTCAGGCATAACAGTTACTGCGTCTGCGTACACAAGAATTGTTGCGTAAAGACCGAATGCTACACCGCAAGTACAAACTATGACATACTTCCATGAGGCTTCAAGAGAAGTCTTGTTTCCATAAGCACCAACCAAAAAAACGGTTGAAAGCGTAGTTGCTTCAATTGCAGCCCACATCATAATGATGTTATTTGAAAGAGCTACAAGTAACATTGAGAAAACGAACAGCGAAAAGAAAACGTAATATCTCTTAACTTGTGCCGCGTCCATATGACCAATTTCAATGTCGTGTCTGATATAAGGTATTGAATACCATCCCGTCAAAAGCGCAATCACACCAATAAGTGCAAGGAAAATACTTCCCAGCGGGTCGAGGTGAAACCAAAGTCCCAAAGCATCGATGGACTCAGCCGATGTTCCAACTTGAACAACTAGCAAAACTGCCAAAACACAAACTGCTAGGTTGCTCAAAAAATGAACGCCTTCATAGATGTTTTTGTTTGTACTCTTGCTTGGTAAAATTGCCATTAGAATAGCAGCTACGAGAGGTATAGCCATAATCAAGACTAAAAGAAATGAATAATCCATTTTTCTACCATCCTCCCCTCTAGCCTCTTAGCTCGCTTAAGTTGTCAGCATTAAGAGAGTTGTAAGACTTTTGAACTCTGAATGCGACAACAGCCATTATAAGAACTGCAAAGATTGCGTCCGTTGCAATACCAATCTCAACGATCTCTGGTGCAGTAGGTGCAAGCAATGCAAGTGTCAAATGCGAACCATTTTCCATCAAACAATATCCGAAAACTTGCTTTAAGATATTGCGCTGTGAAATGATGCATGAAAGACCAATGAAGAAGTGTGCTAAAGAAACTGCTAGTGCAGGTTTTACCTCTTCAGATGTAGGAATGTTTATCATCATCACAACTGCAAAGCAAATTGCAAGTTCAACAACTACGAGCACGATGCTCATTCCTGGATTAATCGCAGGTTTTATAGGTTCATCTGGCTGACCCATTTTTTTGTATGTATAGAGCATAACTGCAGGTACAAATAATACCTTTGTTAGAAATGCCGTTCCAGACCAAGTATATAGCTCAGTTGAGCCGGTAACGCTGCCCAATGC
>CAVFJE010000155.1:0-3308 GCA_963622845.1 Dialister sp. CAG:486 | reverse complement strand
TGAACACCCAAAGCCAGAAAAAATCGCTGAACGTACTCAAAGTCAAGCTCAAGGTCAAGCAAAAGTCGAAACCCAAGAGAAGGACGCACTAAGCAGTCGGGATGAAGGCTTTAATAGCTTGTGGGATCAAGTTAAGCGAGAGATGCAGAGTTCAGCACCGAGCTTTGGGAGCATTTTGCTTAATACAAAGGCGGCTTATGATGCACAATCCAATTCGATTAAAGTAATCTTTCCGCGTGAAGCTGGGTTTACATTCAATAACGCGCAAAAACCTGCTTGCAGAACTGCAATCATCACAGCACTCGAAAAGATTGGAATTAGAGGGGCAACCCTTGATGTTGTTAAAGAGGATGGCAGTGGGGCTAAAGTTAGAATAGAGCCGCAAATTGACATCCAGCCGACTGTTGCACCTACGCCCGCAATCAAGCCTTTCGTATCTCCAGCTGCAAGTGTGCAAAAAGGAAACAAGCCTGAAACTAGCAACGAAGATGTTGAGGAGTTGCAAAACATTCTCTCTGATACGTTCGGAAGTGATGTTAAATTCAAAGAAGTTCAAAATTAGACTCAAAGGAGAAAAGTTAGATATGGACATGAAAGCTATGATGAAGCAAGCGCAGAAAATGCAACGTGATGCTGCTTCGATGCAAGATGAAATTGCTAAATTAGAATTTACCTCTACAGCGGGGGGTGGTATGATTGAAGCTACTGTATATGGTAGTGGGCAGCTTAAATCTATAAAGATAGACCCAGAAGTTGTTGATGCTGATGAAGTTGAAATGCTACAAGACATGATTGTGGCTGCGATAAACGATGCTAGCGAAAAGGCAAACGAAAAAGCAAGTACGATGATGAACTCAATTATGGGTGGCATGAATATTCCAGGTCTAATGTAGAGCGTCATGAGATCTAATAATTCTGAAAAGTCAATAGATGAGCTTTTGGCGAATCTTGAGAAGTTGCCTGGCATTGGTCCGAAATCGGCTGTAAGAATAGCTTATTTTTTGTTGAACGAGAATAGGGGCGACTCCATTGCTCTTGCTAACTCAATTAAGCAAGTAAAAGAAGAAGTGCATTTTTGCCCCAAGTGCTTCAATTATTGTAGCGGTGAGCTTTGCGAGATCTGTGCTGATAGTTCGCGCGATGACACGATAATTTGTGTAGTTCCAGAGCCTCGAAATATCCCTCCTATTGAGAGAACGGGTGCTTTTAAGGGTCTCTACCATGTTCTTGGCGGCGTGATTTCTCCTCTCGATGGCATTGGACCGGACGAGTTGAAAATTGCCGAACTTCTTACAAGAGTAAAGGATGAGCAACCAAGTGAAGTGATTATAGCGATGGATCCCAATATTGAAGGAGATGCAACGAGCAACTATCTTGCAAAAAAATTGAACACCTTAGGTTCAAGGGTTACGCGACTATCAAGAGGTATACCATTTGGTGGCGAGTTAGAATTTGCTGATGAGATGACACTTGCTCAAGCTCTCGATGACAGAAGAGACATCTAGGTTCATTTGAATAATTAAACACCCTATATAAAAATTGATTTGTAAATCAAATTACTACCCAATTGTTTCGTAAAAAACAGCCCCTTTAAGGCGAGACTTCGCCGAATTAAAGCATCGCCTTGTGCTAGAATTAAAGGGCTGACTTCTCTCGCCATTTTTCCCAAAAAGAAACGGCTGTTGGTTAGCGTAGGGTTTTATTAATTTTTTATTTTCAAGGAAGGGAGGTAGAGGTTATGGATATTCTTCTCCTGTCTTCAGGAGTCTCGATTATCGGGGCCATTTTAGCGCTTCTTACGCTAAAGACAGAGAACATAAGCAAGTCTGTTGCATGCACTTTTGGTATAGTTGCTGCTATCATGGCAGTTATAGCTGGTGCTGGCGGAATTTTTGAGCAAAGCGTTCTAGCGAGTTATGAGACACCTTTTGCATTTGCAAACTTCACGCTACTGCTAAATCCGCTTTCAGGAATTCTTCTTGTACTAATTAATGTACTAGCTGTACTTGCTTGGATCTATGGATTTTCCTATTTTGATGAATACAAAGGCAATGAAATCGGAGCGATAGGCTTCTTTATGAACTTGTTCGTTGCAGCCATGAACATGGTAATTGCAGTTGACAATGTATTTTGGTTCTTAGTATTCTTCGAGCTAATGTCACTAACTTCTTATTTTCTCGTTGTTGTCGACCAAAAGGGCCAATCGATTAAGGGTGGTTTCCTCTACCTAATCATGGCACATATCGGTTTTTTGATGATCATGGTGTCATACATAATTATGGCTGTTACAACCGGAAGCTTAGAGTTTAGTGATTTCAGATTGTATGATTTCGGTCCCGAACTTGCCTCAATAATTTTCATCTTGGCTTTTCTTGGCTTTGGATGCAAAGCAGGCATGTTTCCATTTCACTCATGGTTGCCTCAAGCTCACCCTGCTGCACCATCAAATGTATCAGCATTGATGAGTGGTGGCATGATAAAGATCGGCATATTTGGCATTCTAAAAGTCGGTTTGGACATCTTGTCAAGCTCTGAATCACAAATGTGGTGGGGAGCTTTAATTTTGGTAATTGGAGCAATTTCGTCTGTCCTTGGCGTTGCTTATGCTCTTAGAGAGCGCGACATAAAGAAGATGCTTGCATATTCATCAGTCGAAAACATTGGCATTATTTTGCTAGGTGTAGGAATTGCTTTCATCGGTGTTGGCATCGACAATCAAGGACTTGCTGCACTCGGACTTTTGGCAGGACTATATCACTTAATCAACCACGCCATGTTCAAGGGGCTGCTCTTCCTTGGAGCTGGTTCAGTTCTCTACTCGACAGGCACAAGAGATATGGAAGTCTTAGGTGGTCTTTACAGAGCTATGCCAATAACAGCTGTATGCTTCTTGCTCGGCTCGCTAGCGATCAGTGCAATTCCACCACTAAATGGATTTGTGTCGGAGTGGTTTACTTATCAAGGCCTATTTACGACGGCATTTGAGGGAGACGTTGCGTTGAAGTGCTTCGCAGCATTTGCAGCTGTTGCACTAGCTATAACAGGTGCTTTGGCGGTTATGTGCTTTGTGAGAGTTTATGGCGTAACTTTCTCTGGAAGATGCAGAAGTGAGAAATCAGAGAATGCAAAAGAAGTACCTCTACCTATGACATTGTCGATGATCGTTTTGGCTGTGGTTTGTGTAGTTCTAGGAATTGGATCACCTTGGATTGCTCCACTAATTGACAATATTGCCACTTCAATTTTGGGCTCAGGCACAAATTTAGTGGCAGCAGAGCTCACTCTCGTTAACTTTGAGAGCTTAGGCT
>CAVFJE010000154.1:0-2594 GCA_963622845.1 Dialister sp. CAG:486 | reverse complement strand
ATTTATAAGTGAGATGAGAGAATATAAATCCGATATTGGAGACGCTATCACGGTCCTCGTTGTTCATGCAAGCGTTGGTAGTGGTCACAAAAGTGCTGCAATGGCGGTTGCCTCGGCGCTATCAAAGCTCGCTGAGACTCAAGAGAGCTTAGCAGGTCGCTATATAAACATTAAAGTTCTTGATATTCTAGATTATGGCAGAGTTCATATCGATGGCAATGCCTACGCTTCTAGTTTCACGGGTGGGCTGCGACCAATTTATGATTTGACGTGGAGATACTTCTTCACGGGCCACCTTGTGTGGGGAGGTGGAACAAGCTGGTCTAGAGTTATGTTTAGCAAGTTTACGCATTGTGTGAAAGACCTAAAGCCCGATGCGATTGTGTGTACGCATATTACTGCTGCTAACGCTGCCGTTGGTGCCAAGCTAATTTTGGGGGAGAATTTTCCGATAATTTGTGTTCCGACAGATTATGAAGTCGAGGGTCTTTGGCCTCATAAATACACTGATATGTTCTGTGTTGCTAATGAGCCGATGGCAGAGACGCTAAGAGCGCGAAAAGTCGATGATTCAAAGATTATTGTGACAGGCATGCCTGCGTCACCTGACTTTAGAGATACTTATGATCGAGACGAGACCTTGAGAAAGTTCTCGTTGCCAATAGAAAAGAGGATTGCACTCGTTCTAGCTGGAGCATCTTTGCCGAGACCTTACGTTAACTTCAGAGAAGTGCTTGAGCACCTCATACCGTTTATGCATGTCTATGATAATCTTCATTTTGCTATTATTGCTGGTAAGGGACCAGATTATAAGGAGAGATTGAAAAGATTAGTTGAGACGCATCACTTAACCAACGTGAGCATTTTTGGCTATGTCGAGGACATGGCGATGCTGATGAGCGCGGCAGATTTGACTATATGTAAACCTGGCGGTTTAGTTGTTACAGAGTGTTTGGCCTCTGACACACCGATGATTTTAACTTGCAGAGCTTATGGGCAAGAGAAAGCTAACGTCAAGTTGTTAACTGCAGAAGGCGCAGCAAGACACGTTACAACGACAAGGGAGCTGTTCGACACTCTAGAGCTTGTCAATGAGAATGAGCACGCACTTTCTGGAATTAGACGCAATGCGCGACTTATTCGCAAACCTGATGCTTCGCTGGATATAGCGAGGCAAACATTTAAGATGATAGAAGACAAAACCGACGACCGATACAAAGCAAATAAACATTTCTTAACGCTTATTTTTGGGCATAGACCTGCCCATCCTAGATAATTTTTGATTGACAAAGTGATTATAGAGAGGAATTGAGAGAGAAGTGAGCTATAGAGCAGGAGTAGTTGGAGCAACAGGTTTTGCAGGCATTGAAGCTGTCTATATTTTGGCGGAACATCCAAATTTTGAATTGCAAGTAATTACGAGTGATGCTAATGCTGGGCAAAAATTAAGTGAAGTTTATCCAACTTTCAAATTTCACAAACTTGGAGATATGGTCATTGAGAAAAATGACACTGCCAGCTTAAAGAAATGCGACGTAGTTTTTTTGGCAGTGCCTCACAAAGCAGCGCTATCAAAAGCAAGAGAATTGCTAGATGCTGGGGTTGTTGTGATCGACCTCTCGGCAGACTTTAGGCTAAGCGATCCTGCCATTTATGAAAAGTGGTATGGGGTAGAGCACACTGAGCTTAGCATCTTAGACAAAAGATGTTTTGGATTGCCGGAACTTTTTGGTCAAGATATGCAAAGAGCAAACAATATGCGAGAGCGCGGAGACGACGTTTTAGTTGCTTGTGCTGGATGCTATGTAACAGCATCAACTCTTGCTTCGAAGCCTTTCGTAGATAGCGAGTTTTTTGATGAAACAATGCCGCCTATAATTGATGCGATAAGCGGATACACTGGTGCTGGGAAAAATCCAGGAGAGCGCGGCTTGTATGTTTGTGCTAACGACAACTACGAGGCTTATGGTGTTACAAAGCATCGTCACACTCCCGAGATTGAGCAGATTTTGGGAGGCCAAAAGGTTGTCTTTACTCCTCATCTTGCACCCGCGAATAGAGGAATACTTGCTACTGTTACCATGAAAATAGAGCCTGGCATAAATTTAAATTATTCTGACCTCAGAGGGCTCTACGACAATTATTTTGCTGACTCAACATTTGTTCGTTTGTTGGATGAGGGCACCTATCCAAAAACTAGAAATGTTGCAGGCACAAACTTCTGCGAAATTGGGCTTGGCATAAATGAGGACGCTGGCGTTGTTATAGCGATTAGTGCTATCGACAATCTTGTTAAAGGAGCTGCAGGTCAAGCTGTTCAATGTGCAAACATTGTGTTTGGGCTTCGTGAAGATGCTGGACTTACACTATGTGGACTTCCGATTTAAGAAGTAAAGATATAATAACTAAGGTTCAATTAAAGAAGCAATTTGAGGGTCAACGATGAGCGAGAATATTTTTTCGATTATAGATGGCGGCGGAATTACGTCTCCGGTAGGCTTTAAGGCGAGCGGTGTCCATGCGGGTTTTAGAAAAAACCCAGGGCGTCGAGATTTTGCACTTGTTTATTGTGAAGAGGGTGCGCAGACTTCTGG
>CAVFJE010000153.1:0-6430 GCA_963622845.1 Dialister sp. CAG:486 | reverse complement strand
GTGCATGATTTTGTGACATAAATTTATCTCCTTTACTATTAAATGTGGGACTTGTTTTTTATAACACACTTTAAGATATGCCCATCCAAGATACTATCTTTGGAGCATACCCCAGCACAAAAATTAACAAAATTAAAACAGGGATGCAATAAGTCACCCAGATGCGACTAGCCTCAGGAAATTTACGACCCTCTCCTGCATCAGCTTCGGCCTTAAAATTAGACCAACCCCAGCCATACCTCGTCGTGCAAAAAATAACAAAGATAAGAGCGCCCAAGGGCAACATGTTATTTGAAACAATGAAGTCTTCGATAGACTGAATGTCACCAATTCCAGGAATTGTCACGCCTGACCAAAGGTTAAAGCCGAGCGCGCATGGCAAACTTAGCACCGTGACAAGAGCCCCATTTATTAGCACTGCCTTTTTTCTTGTCATGTTAAATTTATCCATTGTGAAGCGGATCAAGTTCTCGAATACAGCAATAACAGTCGAGAGAGCAGCAAAACACATAAATACAAAGAATAGCGCACCCCAAATATTACCGAGCGGCATTTTTGCGAAAACTAATGGTAGTGTGACGAATACAAGCGAAGGACCTGAGTCTGGAGTAACACCGTAGGCAAAGCAAGCAGGAAAGATAATTAAACCTGCAAGAATTGCAACTACAGTATTTAGAGCAGTTACAGATATCGCTTCGCTCGTTAAACTTCGCTCTTTTGATATATACGACCCAAAAATCTCCATTGCTGAAATTCCAAGTGAAAGCGAAAAGAATGCTTGTCCCATTGCAGCGTAAAGTGCCTCTCCAAACGTTGACCAGCCATTTTCAAACATCCTGCCAAAATCTGGAATCAAGTAAAATGCAATTCCGTCAACTCCTCCAGGCAAGGTCATCGTGCGAATGCATAGCGCAATCATAACGATAAATAAAAATGCCATCATCCATTTTGTTATGCGCTCGACACCTTTTTGTAAGCCTAGTGAACATATCAAAAATCCAATTAGGATTGCCACAAACATCCATGCTATTAGCTCGCTTGGGCTCGAGAGAAGGTTATTAAACATAACGCCTGCGCTCTCGCTCGTTGCACCGTCAAATGTGCCCGTTGCCATTTTTGGAACGTAGGCTAGCATCCAACCTGCAACAGTTGTATAGAACATCATTAGCAACATGCAACCGATATATCCCCACCATGAAAACCAATGGAAGGTGCGCTTTGGTTGCAATATGTCAAAGGCGTGAGCTGCACTTCTCTGACTTGCTCTGCCTACCGCAAACTCCATCACCATGACTGGAAGCCCCAAGATGACAAGGAAGATGAGGTAGAGCAGCACGAACGCACCGCCA
Source organism: Dialister sp. CAG:486 (assembly GCA_963622845.1). Classification (GTDB taxonomy): domain Bacteria; phylum Actinomycetota; class Coriobacteriia; order Coriobacteriales; family Eggerthellaceae; genus CAVFJE01. The sequence goes on along the minus strand of CAVFJE010000153.1, from coordinate 5,081 downwards.
CCATACTCTCCTGTTATATATGGAAATCGCCAAACGTTGCCTATTCCAATCGCACAACCTGCAGCTATCAATATAAAGCCTAGACGAGAAGCAAAGTGCTCCCTTTGGTTTTCTATCTCCATCAATGTGTTGCTAGTCATAATATCTCCCTGGACTCTTACTTACTTTGCCTGGACAATTGCAGAAGTCGTCTCTTTTTTATCTACGAAACACAGATGCAAAGCACTCGTGTTGCATGCATCGACGCACTTACCGCAGCGTATACACTCACTAGCATTGGGTATTACATGCGGGTCCACATCCATAGGACAGACCTTCGAGCACATCATGCAACCAACACAATTTTTCGGAATATATTGCATATGGTAAAAACTGATTTTATTTAGCAAAGCATATATGGCACCTAAGGGGCACATTGTTTTGCAAAAAAATCTGGCTATAGAAAGACATCCAATAATGGTGATTATCAAGACTATCATCTTCCACGAGAAAAGCCCCCCTATAATTGCTTGAAGCTCGGGGTGTGTTGAGATTAGCGGGATTCCAGCCTCAAGTGTCCCAACGGGGCATACGAACTCACAATAGAATGGATCACCTGCACCGAGAGCATTCGTAATCATGACAGGCATCAGCAATACAAAAAACACAAGCAAAATGTATTTTAAGTACGTCATTGCCTTGGGCAGCTTTCGTTTTGGAAATGGAATCTTATATATCAACTCTTGAATGAAGCCAAATGGGCAAAACCGACCGCAGATTCCGCGACCGAAGACAACTCCACAAGCGAGAACAAAACCAATTGCATAGAAGCCGACGTTGAAATTTATCGAGCCACCAATTGCCTGTATTGCGCCGATGGGGCAACTTGTAGTTGCAGCTGGGCAAGAATAGCAATTCATGCCAGGATTACAAATCTTTTTCCAATCGCCCTTATATATAGTGCCATCAAGAAAGTTTCCTGCATAGAAGTTTGAAAATCCAAACGCTGCAACTTGTATGCATCTTCTTTTTAAGTTGGATGTTATTTTGAAGCTAGCCAATTCCAATGCACTCCATGCAAATATTTATAGCTTTTTGCAGCACAATATCCACTTCACCTCTAGAAATACCAAAAGCGATAAAAGCAAGTGCAAAGACAAAAACTAACACTCCGACTATATACCTATACTTGGTTTGCATAGACAACTTATGAGGTAATAATAGACTCTAGAGCGCTTTTGTATTTGTCGACATATGCACCAACGATGGCTTCCCCGACCACATTTCCACCCTTATCAACAATGATTGTTGTTGGCACACCCACGAGGGCAGATGTGAAATTGAGAAGTCCTCCTTTAGGGATGATGCTTCGATATTTAACCCCGGTTTGTTCAACTATTTGTTTTGCAGTTGAATTAGTTGCAGAATCGGTGCTAGAGACGTCAACGACTACTCCCACCATTTGTACACCATCAGGCAACTCTTCATTCCAACTTTGAAGGTCAGGCATTTCATTTATGCAAGGGTTGCAATACGTTCCCCAAAAGTTGATTATTGTGTAGTCTGCTTTGCCAAAAATATCGCTCGTAATGCTATTGCCATCGATGTCAACAGATTCAAAATTCTTAACTTTCTCTGGCAAAGATGATGAACTTGAAGTGCTGGACGTTGAGCTTTTCTTCTCTTGCGAAGAAGACAAATCAGCTGCATTTGAAGAGCAAGCACACAAAGTGATCGAAAACACACAAATTAAAATTGCGCTTAATACCTTTTTCATTTTCTCCCTTATCATTTACGCTAAAAGCTTACGTTTGACGTTATTATACACCTCTAAATAAATGGCCAGATGTGCTATTCTTCAATCTTTTTTGCGGTGGTGTGATTAGCGAATCTTTTGCGCGCGCAATTATGGAGAGCATCTCTTCTTTGTTCATAAAAGTAGAGTCAATCATAAATCTTGAAACTCCCGCACCCATGAGCTCTTCGAAGTAAGGCATAGCATCTAGATCTTGAGAATTATAGATAGTCGTTCTACCTGCAACGTCAGTTATAGTTGGAAATAGATAGTCTTTTCTGTCCTTTAGCCAACTAGGCACTCGTCTTCTTCTGCAATGATCACAATCTTCGTCACATGGTCCAGCGCTCATAAGCTCACAATGCTCTGTCAACATAAGCCTTTGTCTGCCAAATGCATAAATTCCGACCTCACATTCGAGCATTTCAGCCATGTTTTTAATTTGAGCTAGATTAAGTTCTGGAGACAGCCAAACTGTTGACGCTCCCAATTTATTTAGTAAATGTGCCCCGTGAGAATTTGTAATCGGAACCATTTGCCCTAACTCAGGCGATAACCCTTCGCTTTGTGCGCACAAAAAAGATGCAATATCGTCGCAAAGTACTCCTTCTCCAGCGTTTCTAAAACGCATGAAATCCTGTTTTCCTCTATTTACTACAGGTAGGATGATTTTTATACCGTCAGGATAAGTTGTTTGTGACGCCACTTCGCTTGCACAACCTGAGTATAGAGCAGTTCCCTTTGCAAAATTCGTTGCAGGCACATAGACTTCTACGCCACTGCGCAATGCTCCTCTCGCATTTTCAGGGTTAGTGGCAATGAGACAGATCTTAGGTTTAACCGAGCCTCTTTGATCGCTTAACTTTTCTCTCTTAATGCGAATTAGTGCTCTGTCTTCCCTAGATTCCTTATGCAACATGACTGACTTCAAGCCCTCTAGAGCTTCTGTCCTAATCTTATGTATTTGAGAAAAGCCAATACCAACGTTATCATCTAGGTCTACTTCAATATTGTCGGGGACGAAATCGGTTTTTCCAAGTCTGTCAAAATGTTCAATAATGTCGTTCTCATTAACAGCCTTTGTCCTAGCGTTTTCAACGACACCTCCAAGCACTCTATGAGAAGCATCGCAAGAGGACACTTCACATTCAAGCTTGTCTCCAACTTTCAATCTTAATTTCGCGCTCACGCAAAGTCTTGGTTCGCGAAAATCTTGCTCAAAAGCTTCTCCTGCTGCTCTAATGCGAAAGACGCGGTCTTTGGGTTTGACATCTCTAAAAGTTTTACTATAGGGAATTAAAGCTTTACTAGTCGTGAACTTGCAGTCATTAGTTAGCTCAACAATTGTTCCACCGCGCTTGTTCCAGATATTTATTTTGTCACCTTGAGAGAGCGGTTTTTCAGTTGTAACTTCTAAAAACTCGCCACCGATCTTCTTTACTCTCCCGACAAAAACTCCTCGATTGTTCGGACGATTGTAGCTCATCAAAGAATTGTCACGCCTACCAGACAAATATCCATCCGTAAATCCTCTAGAGAAAGAAGATGCAAGCTTGTCCATGTCGTCGTTCGTAACTTGATTGCACATGTCAATCGTTTTGCGATAAACACCGACTACACTACTAACATATTCGGGAGATTTCATCCTCCCTTCAATCTTGAAGCTGTCAACACCTGCACTTGCAAGTTCTTGTAAGTGATTGATGTTACACATATCTTTTGGAGAAAGCAAAAACTCGCCCGCACTCCTGCCAACAGACCTTTTGTCATCCCCCATCAATAACTCATAGGGCAACCTGCAAGCTTGAGCGCACATTCCTCGATTGGCCGAGCGCCCTCCAATCATAGAAGACATGAAGCATTGCCCTGAGTAGCACACACAAATAGCTCCATGGACAAACGTCTCGACCTCCATCTTCAGCGCATGGGCCGCATTGCAAATCTCTCTAATTTCGCCAATCGAGAGTTCTCTTGCCAATGTAATTCTTCCAGCCCCAAGAACATGAGCAGCCTCAACACCTGCTAGATTGTGAATGTTCATCTGTGTTGAGATATGAACAAATTCGCTACCATAGGAATCCGAAATTGTTCGAGCAATTCCCACATCTTGAACTATAAACGCATCGACCCCCGCACGGTAGGCACCCTCGACCATGTCTAGGAGCTCACTAATCTCTTTAGTGATGACAATCGTGTTGACCGTTAGGTAGACTTTTGCTCCTCTCAGATGACAATAGTCGCAAGCTTCTTTTAAGTTTGCTAAAGTGAAATTGTCAGCGCCATGCCTGGCGTTAAAATTGTCTAGTCCCAGATAAACTGCGTCTGCACCAGCTCTAACAGCAGCGTTTAGTGCTGCGGGAGATCCTGCAGGTGCTAATAATTCAACAGACATTTATGGGAATAAAAAAGTCCAGCCCACTACTTGTTTTGTAGTGGATTTTTTAGGCTTTCAAGAGTGCTATTTATTGCTGAGTCTGCACTTTCGAAATTTTTTACAGCCTCATCATATTTCGATTGCATCTCAGAGAGCTGTTGCAAAGTGCTCATGTCTTTGATTGACCCACCACTCTCAATTGTCGAAATCACAATATCAGTGTAGTTACACAGAACTTCTTTCATTGCAAGGCATGAGTTTGCATATTTCTCTCCATCAGTTTTAATTAGTTCAGGGACCTCAACCTCAGAGGCTTTTTGCAAACAATCTGCAATTTCATCTCGTTTTAATTTAATATTCACGAGGTCGCTATCAGAGATCGCTTGTGTCAATTCACTCGATTTTGTTGACAAAGTATCAGCATAAGACTTTACTTGCGATACGTAAGATGTGACTTCCGTTAGCGCAGTTGTTGCTTCATTTTGTCTCGTGCTCTTCGAGGTACCAAAAATTCCATTGCATCCCGTTAAAAAGAATGTGGCGACAAGTGCACAAAATGCAAGTAATGTATATCTTTTAATTGTTGATGTCATAATATATCTCTCTTATTTCTATTCGTTTTCCTCTTCGTCGTTATCCGCAGAGCTATTTTCTCTGTTGCTTGGACTACTTGAATTGCTTAATGTATTTGAATTGCTCGTATTGGTCGAATTGGTTGAATTGCTTGATGTGCTCCCAGAACTATTGTTGCTATACCCATAATTATAAGTATTGCTATACCCATAATAATTATAACTTGACGAGCCTCGTCCAAATATCGTATTGTAATAATAGCTATATGAGTAGCCATAGTTTCCACCGATGTGATTTGTGGCATCGCTATAACCAGTTATAAACGGCGGTTTCTACGTCACTCTAAACGTTTCAATCTCG
>CAVFJE010000152.1:6512-11403 GCA_963622845.1 Dialister sp. CAG:486 | reverse complement strand
CTCCATTGCCATAATGCCAGCAATGGCGACCATTCTTTGTTGCCCTCCACTGATCTTATAAGGAGACTTGTCCGCCAAATGTGCGATATCAAAATAATCGAGCCACTTGGCAACACGTTTTTCTACATCTGAATCTGAGCAACCTAAGTTTTTTGGACCAAAAGCAACGTCTTCAAACACAGTATTAGCAAAAAGTTGACGCTCAGGTTTTTGCATAACATACCCAATAAGTGATGCGTGATCTTCTCTTGCTTTAGGTTTTCTTAAAAATCTTTTTTGCCAAAGAGCCTCGTCACTCAAAATTATCTCACCACGCTCAGGTCTTAAAATACCAATGAGCAGCTTTAAAAGAGTTGATTTTCCTGCTCCATTTCTCCCAACTATAGCAGTGCACTGACCATCAATAGCTTGAAATGAGAAGTTTTCAAAAAGTACATTTTGGTCGTATCCAAATGATAGGTTGTTTGCAACGATGCTCATCGATTAATCTCCTCAATGTCAACGACTCTATCGGCTCTTTTTCTCTCAATAGAATTGTGCGTAACATGCAAAATTGCAATGCCTTGGCTTGCTTTTTCAATTAAGCGCAACAAATGCCCAGTGTTAACATCGTCAAGAAAAGCGCTCGGTTCATCAAGAACTAGAAGTTGTGGCTTCATCGATATTGCTGAGGCAATGGCCACGAGTTGTTGTTCTCCTCCACTTAAAGTTGCAGGATCTCGCCGCGCAAAAGAACCGATTCCCGCCTTTTCGAGTTGCGTCTCAACAGCTTCATCGATCTCACTAACTTCAAACATAAGGTTTTGAGGACCGAACGCAACATCTCCTGCAACAGTGTCGCTTACAAGCTGATCTGCTGGGTCTTGAAATACACAAGCTATATGCCGACGAGCCTCTCTATAAGAATCTGCATCTACTCCACTATCGTTGTCAAAGCACCTGTGCGTCAAAAGATTAACCTCGCCGCTATTAGGAGACATAAGCCCCGCTACAAGTTTTGCAAGAGTTGACTTGCCTGAACCATTGCAACCTAGCAAGACCACATGTTCTTCCTTTTCAATGTAGAAATCTAGATTGTGTAGCACTGGTTGCGATGCATCATCGTATGAAAAAAATATGTTTTTTAAATTTGCAACGAGCATCTATTTCAACAATTTGGCAATTGGAACAAAAGCAATTCCTGTAACGATAGCATTTAGAGCAAACTTAATTATGTTGAATGGCAACAATATTGGCACAATCATCTTCAGAACAGCTTCAACATCAACTCCAGAAAACGCAGGAGTAACAATTAAGTTCATGACTATTGCAACAATTATAGATACGATTGCAGAGACGGTAAGCGACACGAACAATCCCTTTTTGTTTGGAGACTTGTGGTAAATGAGTCCCGCAACCAAAACCCCGCACAAACCAATGACTAGCGACATCAAAGCTCCCGCAGGATTTGTGAAGGCTCGAATGATCCATGGAAGAGATGCAACGATACAGCCGGTGCGCATCCCGAACATCAAAGTTGCTAAAAGACAAATAATTCCTGAAGGATCATACTTAAGAAAAGGAGCAGCAGGAAAAATGGGAATTGAAATATAACTTGTTGCGATTGCAGCAGCAACAAATAGAGCTGTTAGTGCGACATTGCGCGTGTTCCATGACCCACTCCCGTCTCCCGTTGAGTGAGAATTAGACAAAATTTCTGTTGACATGATTTAATCACCTCGTTTCTTCCATCCGGACTTTAACCGTTGGTTCTGGACTTTCACCAGATCGGCGCTTCTTTTCATCAAAGCGTTCGCGGACTTCTGCTTAAATCTCGACTTTACTTTTGCAGTCACCGCCAGTGGAGAATTTCACTCCGCCCTAAAACGTAACGATTTCGTATTATACACTCTCAAATAAAAAAACAGGCTTCAAAATCTTAAAGCCTGTAATTTTTGCACAATATTTCAGCGTTGAAGATTTTATGGGCGCTGTCCCATTCCGCCTTCCAAAACAAGAGTCTCGCCACTCATGTATTTGAACGCAGGAGTGCAAAGTTCCACTACAACGCTTGCGATATCTGTCTCTACGTCGCCATATCTGCCCATTGGAGGCATATGGACATTCTCTTCGTATGCTTGTGGATAAGCTTCCTTGAAGTTTTCAAGAGCCGCAGTCCATGCGAGAGGTGCAACGACGTTGACGTTAACCTGATCAGGTCCCCACTCAGTAGCTGCAACTCTTGTAAGACCTCTTATTCCTTCTTTTGCGGCTGCATAAGCACATTGTCCATAGTTGCCAAAAAGACCTGCACCAGAAGCAAAGTTGACGACGGAGCCTTTTGTCTTCTTTAACTCTGGGTAGCATTTTTGCATATATAGATAAGTTGCATAAAGACCACTATAGAGAGCCAAGTTGAATTGATCAAGTGTGTGATCTTGCAAAGTAACACCGGAAGCAGACGCCTGTGCTACATTGACGAGTGCATCGATTCCGCCAAATTCTTTAACTGTTTGATCTACCACATCTTGGACTGTCTTTTCGTTGTCTTGACCTGCGGCAATATCTGCTTGAATTGTCAAAACTTTTGTGCCAAACTTCGACTCAATCTCCTCTTTTGCACCAGCTAACTTTTCGGGATTGCGACCTGTGATAACTAGATTTGCGCCGCGTTTCGCAAACGCAATATCGATTCCATATCCAATAGAACCAGGATCACCATTTTTTAGAGTTGCTCGACCAGCTCCTGTTACAATGACTGTCTTACCTTCAAAATCTTTCATAGAAAAACCTCCTGATCTAATCTAGGTGTTTTGTGACATTTGGGTAATAGATTACCTACTTTTATAGTACCCATTTGTGTATATGAAATTCGTTAAATGTCGGTGAATGGTTTCTATAGGGTCTTCATTTAGTCCCAAATGCAAAATTGCTCATCAATATCTCTGTATTTGGAGAGCGTATCGTCGATTTGAGAAATCAACTTCTCGCGATCTTTAGGAAGCGTCCCAATAAAGCGCACGGGAGGAACCTCGAAAACTCCATCATAGTTAACCTCTATATCCGCATCTAGTTGCTCAATTAAAGTTCTCGTTTCTAAAAGCCTTTCTTTAGCACAGCTAACTTTGTACCTACCACTCTCAAAGTCGTCCCAAAGTTCAACAGAGCGATGCATGCCTAAATCAAAATTGCAAATATTTAGAGGTGGGTTTTCGTTCAAAAACCTTGCAAGAGCTTTTGCGTTTTCTTGGCCTCTGCCCTCTCCAGCTATTCCAGACATTATGTGAGCCGAGTAAACCATGCCACAATCGTGTAATTTTGATATTGCTGCTGCAGCTTCCTCTAAAGTGTTGCCCTTGTTCATGAAATCAAGAACATCTTCAAGCCCACTTTCAATACCAACGTAGAGATTGTAGATTTTTGCCGCAGCGAGCTCTTTTAGCTCATCATCGCTTTTTGCCAAAATATTGCGAACTGTCGCATCCATGTTGATTTGACGCAAATTGCTAAAGTTATTGCTTAGCATATTAGCGATTTTCAAAAGATGATCTGTGGGCAAGCAAAACGCATTGCCATCACCCAGAAACACAATTTCGGGATTGCCTCCAAGATTTGCTACACGCCCGATTTCGGCTTCGACCTCGTCAAGTGGCAATACTCTAAAATCTAGATGTTTGAAAAGCCCGCAAAACTTGCACTTGTTGTAAGTGCAACCTACCATAACAGGAAGCATAAAAGCACCTCGCTCCTGCGGTGCTCTGCATATTCTTCCTTCGTAATCCATAATAAATACAATTCTACACTAAAGAGAAGGAAACTTCATACACTCTGAATATAGGCGATCGTAATTCTCAAGGTTAGAGAGCTCCAGGTAGTTGATTTTTTCTGCCAACTCTTCAATTTCAGAAGTCACTTTTTTACTCATGAGCGTCATGTAAGCTCCTGTTTTAGAGCTGTTGCCAACATAGACTAGCTTGTCTTGCACGCAAGCTGGCAAAATGCCACTACCAATGAGTGAGTCAACGCTCAAATGTGCACCGAACTGACCTGCAATATAGACCTTATCTAGATCCTCCATTCCTATTCCAGCCTCGTTAAGCAAAGCCATAAAACCTGAGAGAATGGCACCCTTTGCCATTTGAACTTGACGAACGTCGCTCTGTGTGACGACGATTTTAGGCTCTTCACATAATACAAGCTCTCGCTTTGTGCCATCAAGGGAGATGTATTTTTTCCTCCAATCATCGTCATCAAGCTTTTCAAGGCGAACAAAGACGCCGCTCTTCAAAATAATGCCCGTAAGCACAAGCTCTCTAACGACAGCCAAAATACCGCTTCCGCAAATTCCCTCAGGCTTCTCATTCCCGATAGTTGTCAGCTCGATTTTGTCTGCTCTAATTTGCACTTCTTCAATAGCACCAGTAGCAGCACGCATACCGCCAGAAATATTCATACCCTCCAGTGCAGGACCAGCAGCACAAGAACAACTGTAGAGGTCTCCGCCCTTAGCTAGCACAATCTCGCCGTTGGTGCCGATATCTATGAAAAGTTCGTTTTGCGACGTCTTTTGCATTTCGCAAACGTAAGCGCCTGCTACAATGTCAGCTCCAATGTACGACGAAACATGTGGCAAACAATACAGGGTGCATCCCTCGCCTGCAGCCAATCCAATATCGCTAGCCAGAAGAGTTTTTGACTGAGTAAAGACAGGTTTGTAGGGCGACTTGCCAATTGAGCGCGCGTCAACCCCAAGAAGCATATGCATCATTGTGCAATTCGCAGCAACGTTTATCTTTCGCACTTCACTTTGAGCAACTCCAGCCTTCTTACAAGCTTTGCACATCATGTCATTTAGAGAATCTACTATCGCTTTTTGCAGCTCGTCGATGCCATTTTCAGGATTTTCATATTC
>CAVFJE010000152.1:1335-6425 GCA_963622845.1 Dialister sp. CAG:486 | reverse complement strand
GCGAGTTAGAACGTCGAGACCGAAGTGTTTTTGAGCATTAATATCAGACGCTGAAGATAGCTCTTCTCCATTTTTCAAATCAATGAGCGAAGCAACAACAGTTGTAGTGCCGATATCAATCGAGAATCCATAACCGTCTAGATTACTATCCTTCTCAAAGTCCGGAATCGCACCACTTGTGAGAACCTTGTGCTCAAGAACTTTTTGCATCAACTCAATATTTAAGTCTCCTTGTGCATGAACAAGACACGAAAGCCTAACACCGCTCTCAATTTCCTCTGATGTAAGAAGCTTAGTTTCCTCTTGGGTTAGCTCGGAGCAGTCGCCGCTTAAAACCCTAACTTTACACTTTCCGCATTTGCCCTTACCATTGCATGGATTGTCAACAAATTGGTTTTGCGCAAGCAAATTTTCCAGCAATGTTTTGCTCTCATCTGCTTCAAATGTTTTGCCTTGAGTTATTTCAAGCTTAATCGTCATTTTTTTGATCTGCCTCAATTCTTCTTAAATATTTTTGCACAATAATTCTTCCAGCAACTCGCCATCAAGATTTTGCCCAATAACAACAAGTCTGAGACTATCTTTCTTTATTGAATCACTCATGTCTGTCAATTCTTGATAGCTCGGAGTAAAATCGAAGTATTTGACTGCCTCGTTTTGAGTCAATACAAACCCTTTAGCTCTAAAAATATCTCCATACTTTCCAGAATTAAGCTCCGAGACGACCTTGTCAAAGTATGAATTGTCCCAGACTCTCAAATTTCTAAACAATATTTGACTAAATCCATTATTTTCGAAATCGTGGTCATGGTGATGTTCATGTTCCAATATTTCAAGCTCACACTTGGTCTGCTCTACAATATTTAGCAGCTCTTTGCCCGCAAGCTCACGCCAATCGCTATCAACAATTAGAGCTCTATCATTGCTCTGTTCAATTTTTGCAGTAACATCATCTAGCTCCTTTGTCCCCACATCATCTAAATGCGTCAAAAAAATCAAGCTAGCGTTGTCTATTTGGTCCATATAAAAGGTCCCGAAATTTTCTGAATAATCTTCAAACTCTTGTGCGTCAACCATAACAATTTGAACACATGGCTCATATCCAAACGACTTACAATGCTTGACTATATCGGAGAGATTACCAACTCCGCTAGGCTCGATAACAATTTGGTCAGGAGAAAATGCTTCAGTTATCTCTTCAAGTTGGGCATGCAATTTTGGTGCTAAGGTACAACAAATACATCCAGCAGACAGCTCTCTGACTGGAATGTCGTTGCCCAAAAGATCTCCGTCAACACCTTGCGTGCCCGCCTCGTTTTCAATTACAACAGTATTGCCAGCTAAGAGCGGCAAATAAGAATTTAGAAACGTGGTTTTTCCTGCTCCAAGAAAGCCAGCAACTATATGTATTTCTGGAAGTTTGTCCATTTCTACTACTTTCAAATTGATTGAATTTATTTATACGCAAAGTTGCTTCATCGCTTTAGGACATTTCGCATACACTGTTGCATTTTCCAAAGTTCGCATGTCTTTAGTTGCAGAAAGTGGACACAGATATACGGGGATTTCTTTGCCCAATTTGACAGACAGAGTGTTTATGAAACTCATCGTGAACCGCTCTGCCATCTCACTTGCAAACTTAGGTCCCACGATTGAAACAGCCGATGGTGGATCAGCATATTCGATGGCACAAGCACCACTGTCAACTGCCTCAATTGCAACGCCTATCAACAAGTCTTGGAGAAAATCGAGAACAAAGCTAAAATCTTCTGGAAATTTTCTCCACTCCTTAAAAACTACTCTTGACTCCACTATATTAGTTAGAGTGCCAATTGGACCAGTAATACAATACATGGTCTCCTCGCCTCTCTCCTTCAAGATTTGAATCGCACTAAGCATAGTGTCATGGCGCCATCTATTTTTGTCTTGAATCTCGATTTTAGGAACATCAAAACATGTATCAAGAATGGGTGCACCAGCTCTGGCACCTGCTGTATCATCGCCTAAATTAATGTTGCCACCGAGCATCTCTGCTTCCAAAGTATGACAAAACGGAAGCATGCAAAATTTCTGATTGCGCTTCTCTTTAACAATGATTGCTAGGTCTGCAATTTTTTGGGGAGAATTGTAAATATCCGCTGGTTTCATTGCCAAGACTTCTTGCGCCTCAGCAAGCATGTCTGACTTTTCGTTACAACATTTCTCTAGAATAAATTCTTTCATTTTGCGTTAATTTCCTCTATGTCCTTGGCTTGCACGGACCACATCGCGCATTGCATGCAAGTTCGTAAGTGGCGTAACAGTCGGTATACCGCAAGCAGGGGCAACAATGTCTACACCGTGTTTAAGAGCAGCCTTAGTGTTTCTCTCCACGATATCTACGTTGTCAGCTTTTCCAATACCAAAAGTAGACACATTGCCCATCAACGCCTTTTCAGGTGCTGCTTCACGAACCTTTTCGATCGACGTCATGGCATCGAAAGAGAATGCATCACAATGGATGTGCTTTATAGAATCGATTACAGGGTTCATATTCCCACAAATGTGCACAATAGAAGTTGGTGCTTGAATTTCATCTAGAACAATGTTCAAGAATTGAACACTGAATTCATCGAAATTTTTTGGCCCCAGCAGCTCACCTGTACCAGTCGGCTCCGCTATGCAAATGCAATCGGCTCCTGCCTCGACCATCGCTTTGCCAAATCTAGCAACACTTTCTGCGATGAAGTGCATATACTCCAAAACCAGATCGTGGTCTTTTCTGATCTCACGGAGTAGCACCTCGCAATCTAGCGTTGTACCTGCAACGCTAACAGGACCAGTCAAGTTTCCAATGACAGGCACATCAGTGTCAAGACTGCTCAAGATCTCAATGGCTTCAAGTACTGCCCTGCACCTTCCCGAGTCAAGACTAAGAGGCTTTAGGTCTTTGTAATTTTTTACAGACTCAATTGCACCGTGAACTACGTGTGGTTCATAAAGCGAATTTCCAAAGTCGACAGTCGCGCCCATCGCTTCAGCTTCAACCGTCATGCAAAAAGGCACACCATAATTCTCTAACCCAGAGAGATCATGAGTTTGTTTTGCCATCTCTGCCATCAATTTGCCGCTCTTGTGAACTTCAGGAAATGGAATCTGTGCAATATTTGCCATCTCATCTGTGACAGCATTCATCATGCCGCCTGGACAAATTAAAGGCGCACGTTCAGTTTCTTTATGTTTACAAACGTTAGTTAAACGTTGCTTTTCACTCAGAACATCCACTCTCTTACACCGATCCAATCTCTCTACAAATTTGAAATTTTCGCTTGTTTAAGCTCTAGGTTAAAAATAAATTTACGAAAAGTTGCAGAAACTGGTACAGATACAATATCCAAAATTTTCATCTTCAGTATATCCTAAACACTTATCAATCTTAAAATAAATACTAAAGATTGTTAAAGATTGTTCTAAACAATATTTTAGGGATGCAATAAAATTGTTCAGATGATTTAGGAGACAGAAAATGGGAAAAATTCTTGATGCTTTTAATGATGAAGCAGGCAAAATCAACAATGGCGACGGGCAATATCGCGTGATGCAATTTGTTCTTCGCGAAAATTGCTTTACATCTTTGTTGGTCATGGTTTGATTACGTCAAATCCATAATTTCGGAGTTGATGTTGTTTGACTCCACGAACGTAGATGGCATCGAGACTCTCAACTTTGCTTCTTACGTTTTTTTTGGGAGATCGCTTTTTTGCCAAAAGACAAAGACATTTGACACTCCACAAGAATTGTTCGATGACCTCGGCATTTAGAGATTGAACGATGTATAAACTGCAAAGAACAACTGTATTCGAGCGTTGCGTAAAACTCCCTTATAAGAGTTGCTCTAATCAGCATTGCATTATGCTAACAACTTGCTGGGACTGCTCAATGTAGCAGTTCCGTTTACAATTATTCACTTATAGGGAAGTCAAGTAAAGAGAAATCCAGCACCTTTTTAAATCTCCAAGTCAAGATATTTGCAAGCTTGTGCAGGATTGAGAGTTTTGACTGATGATTTCTTGAAATCAGCAGGATTAGAGCTTGCTATTAACTGACAATCTGCTTCTTTGGCACACTCAGCTAAAACCGCATCTTCATAATCACCAAGAGGTGAAATTCGTGCATTAATGACTGCCGAGGCACTTACATCTACAACTTCGACAATATTAAAAATATCATCGAGTGATTCTCTGCATTTTGAATCATCATGGTAGACCTTGTGCAAAATGTAGTAGAGGTCACAAATTTGCTTCGCAATAACGCACCCTTCGAACTTTTCCTCTGCTGTAGCGATTAAAAGCAACTGTGCATGCGACGCAAACTTACCCCTGCACTGCATTGCATCAAGGATCGTACAAGTGTCGAGCAAAACTCTCACACACGACCCCTTTCCGCTAAGGCTGAATCAATGTCGAAGTCCGCAGGGATTGCACCAAAAAGTCGTTTAGCCGACTCAACTCTCCTTTTGTTTGGTGAGGTAAGTTTTGCAACTATTTTGCCATTCTTTGAAATGTAGACATCTTCTTTGATTGCAATATCTAGCAAATATCCCAATTGGTGCTTAAATTCAGTAGCTGTAACGTTCACTTTTTTACGCCTTTCCTTTTAGCCGTGATTTAATTGTACCATTGAGCGCAAAAATCGTACAATATAAAATGTTTATCGAACAAAATTTAAATTTAGAAATTAGATCTATCCATTTTTCTACATTCTTCTGAGCTTCTCCTTCGGTGAGTAAACACTAGGTCTTAGCTGTTCGTTGACCTAAGGGGTAGTTAATGAACCTATCGCAATAAAAAAGGCTCTATCCCAAGCCATAAAATCGTTCGAAGAATGTACGAAAGCGATCAATTATCATTTGCTTCTTTTGTGCACGACCGGAGTTTCCAAAAAAGGACATTTTTGGCATGAGGGCATTGATTTCTGTGCCGAAGGTTTTTACCTCTCCGTCTCTAAAACAATTGCTCAAAAATTTGCGAGTAAGTTCATCGTTCAGAGAAAACTCGTCGATGATACCTTCTATTTCTTCTTCTTTCTTCTGAGCTACAAACGCTCGCCAC
>CAVFJE010000152.1:0-1325 GCA_963622845.1 Dialister sp. CAG:486 | reverse complement strand
CCCTTAACGTCATCCATATCGTTTATTCGAGCGATAAACGCCTCAATTAGTTTTTTCTTTGAACGCAGTTCGGGAGAAGAGTCAATCGCCTTCATAATTGAAACATAAACTTCAGCGTCTTTGCCATGCTCGCTCTTGTATTTATCAACAAGTATCAAAATATAGTCGATGTTGATGTCAACTTGCTGCACGAGTTCTGTCTCAAAAATTACATCGTCTGTAATGTCTGCCAGCTCGCTTTTCTTTTGCTTCTCTCTCCACTCATCCCGCAAGTCTTGATAACGCCCAAGGTAGTCCTGCAAATCGCGTTCGCTAACTTTGTCAACCTCTTTGAATTCATCAAAAGTTACAAGCAAATTGCGAAGACGCAAAAAAGAACCAAAGAGTTTAATGAAATTCTTCTGATTCTCCTCGCCTTCAATCTTTGGCAGCGAGAGCGGAAATTCGCTTTCAAGACGCTCTACTAAATCGAAATAGCCGTCATGCACATTGCCAGCGTCGTCAGTATATCCGTTTAGATAGTCTTGAAAAGGACGAAGCAGAACAATTCCGCAATTCTGGTTGTTGCCAAACATTGCAAGTGCCTCGTCAACTTGTTTGCTCAAATTCCTAAAACAAACGATGTTTCCAAAAGCTTTAACACTGTTCAAAATCCTGTTCGTCCTTGAAAACGCCTGAATGAGACCGTGCATCTTCAAGTTTTTGTCTACAAAAAGCGTATTTAGCGTCGTTGCGTCAAAGCCTGTCAAGAACATGTTTACGACAATGAGCAGGTCGATATCATTGTTTTTCATGCGAGCTGAGACGTCTTTGTAGTAGCTCTGAAAATTCTCTCCGTCGGTCGAATAGTTTGTCTTGAACATCTCGTTATAGTCTTCAATTGCAGAATCGAGAAAATCACGCGAGGTCAAATCAAGTGCACTCGCGTCATCTGAATTCTCTTCGTCTAACTGACCTTCTGCCTCCGCTTCGTTTGGAGAGTATGAAAAAATCGTTGCAATCTTCAACCTTTTGGACGGATCTTCGCTCATCTGTCGCTTGAACTCAAGATAATACGCCTTAGCAGCCTCAATTGAAGACGTAGCAAAAAGTGCGTTAAATCCACTGCTTGAATTGCGATAAGTCTTCTGATCAAAATGTTCAAGAACGTACCTCGTCACTTTTTCAATGCGCCTTGGGTGAATAAACGTCTCTTCGGTCTCAATGCCATGAACTCTTTCGTCGTTGATGTTGTCTTTTGCAACGATAGTCTTGACATAATCGACTTTGAAACGAAGAACGTTGCCGTCGTTGATCGCGTCAACGATCGTGTAGGTGTGCAGCCG
>CAVFJE010000151.1:5070-8982 GCA_963622845.1 Dialister sp. CAG:486 | reverse complement strand
TTGGCAAGTGAGTTAAAGAAGTTCACGAGAGAGGTGCCAATTCCCATGTCTTCAGGGGTAAGCGTCGCTTGAGCAGTCGGCGTAATCGAAACTGACCTGAAGCTCTCAGCAATACCTGTAACTGCAAGAGCCACGAAATAAACTGCAATAGACATTCCAGGAGACGTGAATCCCATGACGGCCATCGGTACCGCAACAAATACAGTTCCGACAACCATTGCCTTCCAAGCATTAGTTTGCTTCTTGCCTACCCATACACCTACTAGCGTTGGCAAAATCATAACTAGAATAGTTCTTGGGAATTGCAACGAGCCTGCCATGGTTGTTGACTCTCCCATGACTTGAATTGCGCCAATCGGTGCATAGACGTTCATAGCTCCTTGATAGAAGTAGCATATAAAGCCGACGATCAATAGCAACACATAGTGTGTATTCTTGAATAGCTTGAGTGGAATTAGCGGCTCAACAGCACGGTCTTCAACTTTAATCAACGCTACAAGGGCAATGATGCCAAGGATAATTCCTCCGATGACTGCAGGATTCGTCCAGCCAACTGTTGGTCCGAAGTTGATTGCGAGCAAAATTCCACAGAGCGAAACGATTAGAAGGATAATGCCTGGCACGTCAATCTTAACTTCGCCCTCCTTCTTAGCATTAGGCATAAAGATGCCAATCAAAACGATGCCTGCAACTAGAGGAACAGCCGGAGTGAGAACTGCAATTTGAAGCATTCCTGCATCAGTTAGAATTCCAGCGATGATGCTTCCACCAAAACCGCCGACTGCAATGGCTGCTGCAAGCATACCCATAGCTTTTGGAACGTCTTTTCTCTCGTTGATAAGACCAGCAATGATATAAGGTGCCGCAGTAAACGCACCTTGAGCAAAGCCGATTGCTAGGCGCAAAAACATCAACGGCCAAAGATCCCTTACAAAAGCAAATGCAATGCCGCAAACAAGACAAATAATCCCTGGAATTACAACTATGTTTCGCCTTCCAATCAAGTCTCCTAGTTTGCCACCAATAGGTGTCATGATTGTGACTCCAAGTCCAGCGAAAATTGAGAACAGCGAAACGTATTCCATCGCATTTACGCTCTCAAGAATTGGACTTGTTAATGTTGCAAAAACAAGTCCATACATCGCGACGGATAGCATCATACAAATGCATCCTATTTGAACTGCTGTCTTCTTTCCCTTCGGTAGTGGAATTGCTACTTGTGGTACTTGTGCTTGCTCGGTTTTTTCTGCCATTTAAGTTTTCTCTCTTTCTAGTTTTCTCTTTTATAAATATAACAACTTATTTGTTGTTCTTTAACCACTCAACTGCGCAATGCGCGTAACATGCTGACCCCATAGGGCATACATCTTCATTGAATTGCACCTTTGGATTGTGTGCATTGTATTGGCCTCTCTCATCAAGATATCCTGCACTAAGATACATAAACGTAGAAGGTACTTTTTCAGCAACGTTTGCAAAATCTTCTGATGCGGAAGCCTCAATGCCTGGATATGGAGTTAAACCCTCGATGTCGAGCTGTGTCATGTAACCAACAATTTCATCAGTTAGAGATCCATCGCAAATCAGCGGTGGTACAGCACTAAGTGCTTCAACTTCAGCTGTTGCACCAAAAGACTCTGCTGTCTTAGTTGCGATCTCTCGCATACGCTTGACCAAAAGCTCTCGCGATTCCTTGTCGTTAGTTCTAATTGTGCCTTCCAAAACAGCCTCTGAAGGAATGATGTTAGCTGCAGTGCCAGCTTGGAATTTGCCGATTGTCATGACGCATGACTTCGTTGGATCAACCTCTCTTGCCAAAACGCTTTCAAGCGAGAGATAGATGTGGGTAGCAGCGTTGATTGGGTCAATCGAATTTTGTGGATACGCGCCATGCGAACCTTTGCCCTTGACAACAATTCTAAAACCGTCGACTGAATACATCATGGTAGATTTGTTGTTGTACATGAATATCCCGATTGGCATTTGACCAGCTGCAACGTGATAAGCAAGCGCCGCGTCAACATGAGTATTTTCTAGGACGCCATTTTCAATCATATCTTGGCTGCCCTCAAATGTTTCTTCTGCAGGTTGAAACATAAATTTGATTGTGCCTTCGAGCTCACCTTCTGCTTCTTTTAACATCTTGGCAGCTGTGAGCAACATAGATGCGTGAAAGTCATGACCACATGCGTGAGCATGGTCGCCACTCTTACAAGCAAACGGCTCTCCTGATTCCTCTTTCATAGGAAGAGCGTCCATGTCTGCTCTAAGAAGAAGACACTTGCCGCCGCTTCCCAAAGTTGCAGTCACACCATGACCACAATCTTTTGGGTCAAGACCATACTCCTTTAACTTCTCAACAACAAATGCTTTTGTAACAGGCAAATCTAGTCCACATTCTGCGTTTTCATGAAGATAACGCCTGTTCGCTACAGTTTCCTCTGCTAATTCTTTAGCTCGTTTGTAAAAATCCATTATTCCCAATCCTTTCTAAGTACGTTTGCTTTCAGTATCAATTAATTTCTTACAAGAAGAACAATATCGAGTCGATTATGAACAGTGGTATCAAAATGCCAAACGACCAGCCCA
This sequence comes from Dialister sp. CAG:486, assembly GCA_963622845.1. GTDB lineage: Bacteria > Actinomycetota > Coriobacteriia > Coriobacteriales > Eggerthellaceae > CAVFJE01. The sequence goes on along the minus strand of CAVFJE010000151.1, from coordinate 6,393 downwards.
TGTACCCAAAGAATGATGGCATTTTAATGCCGGCCTTTTCTGCCATGTTTTTGACCATGAAGTTTGGTGCATTGCCAATATATGTTAGGGCACCCATGAAAACTGCACCAGCGCTGATTGCAAGCAAGATGTGTTGTGACACTGCGCCAACTGTCGTTGCAATCGTTCCAGCTCCACTTGCACCGAGTGCGCCTGCCGTCGTTAGGAAGACAACATAGGTGGGTGAGTTATCCAAGAATCCTGAAAGTGCACCAGTTGACCAGAAGAACTTAAGCGGGGTGTCGATTCCAAGACTGCCGCCATTTACTCTTAGTATTGCAAGAGCAGGAATCATTGTGATGAAAATTCCGATGAATAGTTTTGCAACTTCAGCGATTGCATCCCATTCAAATTCATTTTTCTCCATGCGTAGAGTTTTCGGCGTAAACTTCCAGCTTAGTGCCGCTGCAATCAAGATTATTGCGATTTGAACGAAGTATTGAATGCCAAGGTGTACCTCGTGCATTAGAGTTATTCCGATCGTCTCGCCACTTGCATCCTTAAACATGTCCATACTTGGGATGGTGCCATTTAAGATAACTGCTAGGATGATTAGTGCTAGAAAGAGCAAATTTTGAGCGCCTTCGAGGCGAATAGGTACTTTGTTGTCGACGTCACTCATTAGCTTAAGTTCATCTAGATTTTCCTTTGGTTCCTTCTTGTAGAAGTAACGGTCAATGAGACCAAATACTACGAGCAAGATGACTGAGTTAACAAGCAAAATTGGCCAGATGTGCTCGAGTGTCCAGAAGAATGGAACTCCTCTTAGAAAGCCCAAGAAAAGTGGTGGGTCGCCTAGTGGTGTCATACAACCACCGATGTTTGCGATCAAGAAGATGAAGAAAATTATTACGTGCTTTTTGTTCTTTCTCCACTTGTTTGCTCTAAGCACTGGACGAATGAGTAGCATTGCTGCACCTGTCGTTCCGATCCAGCTTGCCAAAAAAGTGCCAATTGCAAGCATAATCACGTTATTTTTCGTTGTGCCCGCAATCGAGCCTGAAATGTGAATGCCGCCGCTGACTACGAATAGCCCGAAAAGCAAGACGATGAACGGCACGTAGTCAACGATTACACTCTCTATGAGTTGCAATCCCGTTTCTTCTAGCCCATAGACTACCGTGAACGGGACTAAGAAAACTAGTGACCATGCGAGTGCTACTCCCAATTGATGTTTTTCCCACCACTCGCCATTTACTAAGGGAAAAATAGCAATTGATAGTAGCATGCCAACGAATGGAATGATGCTCCAAATTGGCAAAGTTGAACCTATATCCATAATTC
>CAVFJE010000151.1:0-5060 GCA_963622845.1 Dialister sp. CAG:486 | reverse complement strand
CCATAATTCCTCTCCTTTTTAATTATGCAAAAAATGCGTCAGAAAAGTTGTCGCGAAACTTTTAAGGCTAAATTCCCTCTTCTTAGCCATACAGAAAAGTGACACACAGCACAATTATAAGTCTTTAATTACATTTGGAATACGAATTTTCGGTTTAAGGTAGCTTAGAGCTTTTCATTTTCTAGAAGATAGATAGCACAATTCATAAAACGCTTTTTGTTGCGTTCCATATCAAGCATGCCTCCCTCGCTTCTAACGCGATCTATCAAAAGCCCGTGAAAGTAATGGAACATTAGCTCGTTGATTAGTTCAAGATTGTCTGGCTTGATGGTGCCTTCTTCGACTAAAGGCATCAAAATCGCTCTATTTCTGTCCAAAAGAGAACCGCCGAAAAGCATCTTTTTAACAGGCTCACTGATTTTTTCAAATTGTTGTGGGAAAAGACGGTAATACTCCTCTATCATTTCATTTAATGTTACTTCGTGGCGCTTAAAAAAGATTTGGTTATAGACAGAAGGGTTATTAAATGCAAATGTTGAAAAGACTTCCCATGTATGCAAGAAAATTTCATAGTTGTCATTAAGCTCTTCAAGGTCTTTTACGATAGTTTGCGAGTATTTCTCGAGATAACCCAAGCATGCCATTGTGATAAGTTGATCAAGATCCTTAAAATAGAAGTACAATTTTGCAGAATTACACCCTGTAATCTCTGCAATACGTCTAACTGTTACTTTCTCGATGCCATCAATCAAAATAACTTCGCGAGTAGCAACAATAAAAGATACGAGAATTTTATCTCTTTCTTCTTCTGAGTACTTCGTTCTTGCCATTTTTTAATCTTACTCCATATTTGTAAATTTATATGCTGAAGTTAGAAAATATTAGTCTACAAGTCGCATTATTTAATCAATTTTTAAATTTTGTGTAGGAATGAGGCGCCATTTGGAGGTGTGGCGCCTCAATTATGCGTTCGTCCTACAAGAAAAGGAACAACCTCAAAAGTTAATAAATTTCAGCTCTTTTGCGGTTGGGTTAACAAATTTAGTTAATCAATTTCAAATCCAAACATCTTAAATTTCAGGTTTGAAAACAGTTTGCTCTGTGATGTCAGTGCAGAGTGCTTCAAGAGCTTTGCCCACTCTGTTATATCTAAGCTTCCATTGCTCCTCTTCAGGAGTAGCAGGGTCACCTAGTGGATAAGGAATTGAAATTGTTGGAACCATTCTGTTGGCACCAACAGTTGTAGAGACTGGAATTAAGTTGCACATATGAACAACTGGATATCCTGCTTTCTCATAAACTTTGACCATCGTTGCACCGCAACGAGTACATGTGCCTCAAGTGCTGGTCATAATAACAGCGTCTACGCCCTCTTGTTCAAAATATGGGAGCATTTCCTCTGCCATACGAGTCGCTTCACTCTCTGTCGTACCAGTGCCAACAGTCGTGTAGAAGTAATCATCTAATTTACCTAGCTTTCCTTCTTTTTCATACGCACGAAGAGCGTCGATTGGAGTACAAACATCTGGGCATGCATCTGCAGCAGCTGGGTCATAACCAGCATGAATAGTCATGTATCCGCCCTCTGCTCTGTTAGGGAGCTTGTCTAGTCCTCCGATGTTATATCTGCCCCAACGAGTTGCAGAAGCAGATTGAATTCTGTCAGGATTGTCAACTGGAACGATACCGCCAGTAGTAACAAGAACAACAGTCGCCTTGCTCATGTCCTCAATTGGAGGAGCGATCGGCACAAGATCCTTCTTAGGGATGATGAGCTCAGTTTGATACTCTTCGCCCTTAATCTTTTTGATGAGCATTTGAACACCACGATAAGCGGCAGTGTTCTCATAGACATCTTCGAGATAGATTTCGTGTCTGCAACCTCTTGCGAAGTATCCTTCCTCATCAGCACCTTGAGTTGGTTCACCTTTGAGAAGCTTATTCGCAAACTTCGTCATCGCAGGAACGTCTTTGCGCATCTGTGCTGCTGCATCATGGCCTTTCATGATGTAACAATCAGCCTTGAACATATCAACGCCTGGATTTTCAACGTTGATTGATGTAATACAAGGAACACCAAACTTCTCACCAACTGCTTTGCAGAAGTTGCCGCAAGCAACGCCATATCTGCCAGCTTGGAATGCTGGACCTGCGAGTGCTAGTTCGAATTCTTTGCCATCTAGCATATCAAGAATTCTTGATATTGCCTCGTCAGTATTTGAACCCATGAAGTTGTCGCCACAGATGATTGTCCAAGCAATCTCTGCGTCCTCGAGCTGAGCGTTCATCGCCATACCAGGTCCAACAGTGCCCTCTACCAACTCTGGCTCATAATCTGCAGTATCTTCTCCGCCTTTACCACCGAAGAATTGATTTAGGTATAAAACTACTTTTTTAGTCATGTTTAGATCACCTCTTTTTCCCTAGACTTCTCGCATGGTCTTAATCGAGAAACCACTGATGTGATCTCCGCAGAACCAATTGTTGTCTTCCATGATGATCGAACCGTCATCTCTGCCTGACTTGCCTAGAATTTCGTCGTAGCCCCACGAACCAGACATGCCGTCTCTGTTTAGAGCTTCAAGATTTCCAATGACTGTCTTGCACGCGGGGAGGTCTGATAACTCACCTACGTTGCCTGTTGACACTAGAGCATTGAGCTTCTCGTCTAGCACAACTAGAGGCTGACCACAACCGTCACGACCGTCCGACTCGTTAGAGATGCCAACAACAGGGATGTCTGCATCCTCCAGAATGACTTGGCAACGAACGTAATCTGTGTCAGGGTTGCCATAACCTTCCTCAGTTACAAGAGCGTAATCGGCACCAAGATTTAGCGCCATGTTGCGAACCATAATTGCAGCACGCTCTTTTTGATCGAGAGCTACATTTAGGTTTGATAGCAAAACACCGATGAAGTTATATTCAACACCGTCGTATTTCATCAACTCTTTTAGAGTAGGGAAGTTTTGCATTTCATAAGTCGACCACTTGCTTGACGCAGGCATGAATGAGCCTGAAATCATAGCGCCGTCGAAAATCTCTGTTGGGCTAACGTATGATGGCAAATACTTGTTCATATCCCAGCCATACCAAAGGTCATTGTAGCCAAGAGCTTCCATTTGAGATTGAGGTTGCAAAACGGCAACTACATTTGGAAGACCGTTATCCTCTCTTTTTGTTGCTGGCTTAAAGTCGTAAACTTCTGTGTCATCAACTGCAACGTCTTCAGCAATTTTGCCAATCCACTCGGCAAATCTGTGACCAGCCCAGCGAAGAGCGTGATTTGTTTTTTGTTGCTCATGACGCTCAAACTCCTCATCGGTATGACCGACCATGCAAATGTTGATCAACTTTGACCAATAAGTGTGCTTTGCACCTTCACCGCCCATGTCGATAACACCATCACCGAATGAGCCATACTCTTTAGCGACGACTGTCACACAACAGCCCTTGAACGCTTTGAGTTCGCCCTCGCCTGCAGGAACAACTTCCTCTGTAACACCAGGGAACAAAGTACGACCGTCAACTCTCATGCGTGGCTCGATAACTTCGACAACAGGAACGATTCTTGTGTCGTCGCCAGGATGAGCGATCACGATGTCGAGATCGATCAAGTGCTCATCTTTGCCCTTCAAATAATCGATAGCTTCTTGCTTATTAATAGTAAGAACGCCATCTTTGAAGGAATTGGTGTCACCAAGCACAACGTCTTGCACATGGATATTTCCAATTTCAAGCTTCATCTTAATTCCACTCCTCTCTAACTAGTTCAAAAAATTGAGAATTTTCGCCAAATAAAGCCTAACCTAGACTTTATTTAATCATGATTATATAATAAATTCTTTTCATTTAAGAATTAAATTTGCGAATTACACTATAAACGGCATATACTGGTAATTGATGCCTGGCATAAATTTTGAGGAATTACCCACAACCTAGACAAAAATTATTTTTCAAATATGATTAAATCTTGATAATTATTATTAAGTTATGCTATTATTTCTTTGTAATTAAAGACGTGATTAGGAATTTGAAGAGTATGAGGGATATGACTCTTGGATGGACAAGGCAGGGGAGCATTGTCCTTGACAAATTAGAAAGCGAAGGCAGACTTGTCATGCACGAAGATTACGTGCGTGAGAAATCTGACACTATCGCGGACTATTACTTGAGTGCATATCGTTGGCTAACGGAAAAGGCCTCTCAAATTATTCAAATAAAGCAAGGTTTAACATTGCCCTATTGGATTGCTCTTAGCGAAGCGCAAAAGTTAGGAGAGGCCGAAGGTACAGTGATGTTGCACCTAAAAATTCCTAGTGATGAGATTGTCATCATAGATTACAACAAGTGGGGATATGCACTGAATTACATGTATGTTCCCGATAATGATGACGATGAACGCGAGCACGACGCTCGCATGAAGGCGGCTGGGATAAATAACGAGGCTTTGCTCTTTACGACAGACAAAGGCAACTTTTATCCGCAGCAAAAGCAAGAAATTTTAAGGAGTTGGGATAAGATCTTCACGCCTTCCGATAACATTGACGAAAATGTCGGATGTGTGTGGGAGATCAAAAAAGAGTGGGTAATTAAGGTGGAGTCTTTTGATTAGAATTTCTTGCGAAAAGATTTTACCAATAACAGAGGAGCTTAAATTCCCTCATATTAAAAAAAGCTTCATTCCTCTCCAAAGAAGCTTATCTCCATACATAAGTTCCTCTGTTATTAATATTGGTTTCATTATACCTCAAATTGAAATACTCCGTGGGATCGTTTCGCTTTTGAGGTGTTCGAAATATCCATTTGTCTTTGCTCAGTTGAGCACAAATTAACTAAAGGAGGGTTTTATGAGTGAGACAAAAGATTTAAAAAATGAAAAATCTGGAGGGCTTTTTTCAACGATTGACAAGACAGTTTTGCTAATCTCTGGCATTACTTGTGTCGTAATCATCAGCTTAACGCTTGCCTTCCCAACTCAAGCAGAAAGCTTAATTGCTGCGGCATTTAGCGGTATGACTTCCAACTTCGGTTGGTTCTACATGCTATGCGTTGTAGCA
>CAVFJE010000150.1:0-12852 GCA_963622845.1 Dialister sp. CAG:486 | reverse complement strand
ACACCATCACGCAAGATACAGTCGTTTATGCAAAGTGGGATCCTGTTGCTTATTACACGGTAACGTTTCAAAATATGGAATTTGATTATGATTATAAGAAGGAACCAGGTAGCAAAGCTGACAATCCTTATAGTATAAGAGTGAGGAAAGGAGACTGCTTGCCTTCAACATATTATCAAGATATCAATCAATGGCACTTAATTACTGGGGGCAATAGAAAAAGATACTGCGGTGTATTTTCTGACAGTAATTGTACACAAGCATTCAGTCAATCTACACCAATAACAGAGGACAAAACACTCTACAGAAGATACGAATATTCTTATGTGTAGTTTGTAAATTAGTTACATTATCTTTAGGCACATGGCAAGAGAAGGGCACCCCACGAGGGTGCCCTTTTTTAATGCAGAAATTTTTTCTTGACGAAAATGATGTTATCGAATTGCTATCTTTTCAAGTAACAAAAACGCTAAGTTTGTGTATAAAAGACCAGTTCAGGAGTGTTTCGAGTAAAAAAATTTTAAAAAATTTTCAATTATTTTGCTTGTTTGCGGGGGGGGGTTAAAATACAGTTCTTCCTGCTAATTGTAGTCAATGCATACACAGATGTCCATAAAATAAGTAAACAAGTGTCCCATAAACTGAACAAAAAAGTTTCATTTGTTACCATTTGATGTGATAAAGTAACCATGTCGTGTAAATTTCAATATTATGGCATGAAAGGATTAATTATGGAGAGATCGAATGGCATTTGGGCACAGTCCCATAAAACCAAGCTTTTTGTATGTCTTTCATTTCTACTCGTAGCTCTTCTTGGAGCATTTGCAGTAGTAAACGGGACTTCACTAAAAGCTCAAGCGGCAGATGAAACAGCTTCATCTAACGTAGTGAATGTCAAGGTCACAAACAACGGTGTCGAGGGTGGCGCAGCTGCTAATCTCGAGAGAAGCACCTATGTAGAGGGCGACCAGGTCGTTCTTACATGGAAGGGTGCTGCAGTTGGAAATGACTTTGTTATTCCTACAAAAATCAGCTACACTGACGACGGCATCACTTGGAATACATCAACACTGATCTCTGTTGATCAAATGCAAGTTGACAACGATCGTTATTCTGCTCGCATGAATCAAAGCGGAAACATGACTTCTTATGATTCGCTAAAGAACTACGTTACAGCAACTCACACAATTTCTTTGGGAAGCGCTGTTGCTACTAAGACAGATGTTGTAGTAACATGGCAAAAGGTTGCTCCTGTTTATCGTATGTACAACATGATTACATCAGAGCACCTCTTCACAACAAACAAAACTGAGTATGATGGCTTCCTGGCTAAAGACTTGGCAGGAACTGACGTTTGGATTTGTGAGGGAATTTCATGGCTAGCTCCTAAGAGCGGCACTGTTGTTCACCGTCTTTACAATCCAACTCTTGGTGCAATGGGTCACTCATCACACTACTACACTGCAGACCAAAACGAGATTGCAACTCTTACAGGCACAGCTGGTTGGGTAGACGATGGTGTCGAGCAACAATTCTACAGCGGTGGCAACACAGCAATCTATACTTGCTACAATGGACTTCTTGGCAGTTCTCACCACTACACGACTTCAAAGACTGAGTGGGAAGGCCTTAAAGCTCATGGCTGGGATCTAGAAGATGCAAAGAATGGCACAAATGGTGTTTTCCAAGGTGTAATCGGAACATCATGGTCTTACTCTGACAACTATTACAAAGTTGAGCATGCATACGAAGATGGCACAATTTTTGCAACTCAATGGGTAGAGGGCAAAGCTGGTCAAAAGACAGCTGCTAAAGCTCTAAGCATTCCTGGATATGAGGTTGGCAATATTGGTTCAACAACGATTGATGAAAAGAACGGCGCAGCTGTTCAAGTTACATATGAAAAGGCAACTTATACTCTAACATTAAAGAATGCAAATGGTACAAACTCTGACACTGTTCAAAAAGTGAAGTATCAAGCTGCAACTAACGTCGCAACGCCAAACGATACAACTTCATTGAAGTTCAAGGGTTGGTTCCTCGATGAGGCTTGCACAGTACCATACAACGCAGGTGCAACTATGCCAGCTGGCAATGTAACACTTTATGCAAAGTGGGAGGATTCTAACACTGGTGTTACAAGCTATGCGATTCATCACAAGTATGTAGCACTAAGTGGTGGCGAAGACGATTGGGTTCTAACAACGGTTCAGAACGCTACAGTTGGTCAACCAACACAAGTAGCTAATTATGTAAAGAACAGAGATGGATTTGAGGCTCATCTACCTCAAGATGTTACAGTTGAGGCAGGTGGCAGAACAACTGTTACAATCGAATACACTAGACTGAATTACACTGTCACATTCGATTATGATAACACGATCATCTCTCTTGATCAAAAAGTGCAAACCGTTCAATTTGGAGCAATAGCTAAGACACCTACAGTAACTCTTGTTAACGAAGAGTATGATCTCAAGACTGTTAAATACGTCATCAAGGGAACAGATACTGAATGGGTATATGCAACTCCTGTCAGTGGTAATGTTGAAGTTAGTGTAACTATTGACAAGAAAACAGTAACTCCAGAAACTCCAGTCGATCCTGTCGATCCAACTGATCCAGAAGAGAAGACAATAACAAGCTATGTAATTGAGCACTACAAGAAGGATCTAAATAAAGACACTTACACATTGGCTGAAACAGATACAGTTGAAGATGTAGAGGTTGGCTCTACCACTGATGTTGCATCTAAACTAAAAGCATATGCAGGCTTCGGTACTGCAAACTATGAGGGCGAAGTCACTGTTGAGGCTGATGCAAAGACAGTTGTAAAGGTTTACTACAACAGAAATATTTATACAGTTAAGATTGACTTCAATAAGAGCCATCTAAACGTCGAGCAAGACACATTCTCTGTTGAGTATGAGTCTCTACTCACAGCTCCAACGGTAACTGAGCTTGATTCACAAAATTACACATTTGACAAGTGGGCAGAGTTGCGTGTTAATGAGGATTGGAGCCAAAGCTACATCGCTTGGTCATTCGATACTCCTATCACTGGCAACATTACACTTAAAGCTCTTACAAAGCAGGTAACATCTACACCAACAACTAAACCACAGCCTACAAGAGTTGACTATACAATCAACTTTAATGGCAACGGTGCAACTTCAGGTTCAATGGCATCAACTCCACGTACTGTTGGCGACAATGGTCGTCTACCAGACAACAAGTTCTTCAAGAACAATGGTCAAAACTACTATGGATTCAGATGGTGGCTTGGTCCAGATGGAACTAAGTATGAAGGTGGATACACTGGCGACATCAATGGTGTTAAGAACGGCGATGTTGTTACTCTAACAGCAGTTTGGACTGACGAAGTTTTGACAGGTGATTATTGGTTCGCACCTGCAAGCAAGATCACTACTGGCAACACTACAGCAACTGCTAACCAAAAAAACCCAGACTACACACATCCATACAACAACGTAATCAAGACGCATGACGAGTTCCAAAAGGACATCAATAAACTCCAACAATATCTAAATGGAGTTAGAACAGATGAGGTTGTTGAAGTTTACAATCTATACTACAACTTCATGGTAAACGACAACTATCATCTATACACAAGATACAACAGCACTGATTGGTACAAAGTAGGCGGAAGCCCATATAACGAAAATGACTTCGCTGAGTGCAGAATCATCCAAATTGGTGCACACTTGTCAACTGGTGATGGCAAAGGTACTAACAATGGTCAATATAGTGACGGCAAAACTGTCACATTCCAAATGACACATGCTATCTACGATCCACTACCTTTGTTCGTTGATGGAAGAGCTAGAGAGACTCGTTATGGTTGGGATTATTCTTCAGCACAGACAGACTACTTGTCAACAAATGGAAAAATCGGGAAACTCTTCACAACTAAGCTAACTGGAGTTCCAAACATCAAGACTAACAAGTGGTATGCAAAAGAAGTTAAAGACTGGGCTTCAATGCAAGAATCAAAGGACAACGTTCTTTGGCTCCTTAGTGCATCAGAAATTGCTGATATTCAACAATACAGCAATGCTAGCAACATTGATAAAACAAATGTTAGATACGAGGGTAATCAATACGACTTCTGGAAGCGCCTAGGCATTACTTCAGACCAACAGAATAACCCTGCATTGCAAGCACTTGGCAAGAGAAGAAATGGCGACGAGATCAACTACACTTATTATTGGACAGTTAAAGATAAGTGGAGCGACATCTGGTACAAAGAATGGTCAGCAAGATCTGAAAGCTATGCATGGACTCGTACATTTGCTAGAAACGTCGACCCAGACTATCCATGGCACAACAATGTTATCAATACGACTGGATTCGTTAACGATGCACATGTAACTTGTGGTTTTGCTAGCTATTGCGTTGCCTTCGCATTCGGCGCTGGCTCTGTCTAAGCGAAACTAGACTTAACAGCCATTTAAGTTAATCAAAGGTCCCGAAACATTTCGGGACCTTTTTTATTGTCGCGGCGTTCTTGTATTATTGATGTCTGGCAATAATTAAAGAAATTTTTTGGGTTACAATATATCGATGTCACATAAGCGGGCTGTGGCGCAGCTTGGTAGCGCACTCGACTGGGGGTCGAGGGGTCGCAGGTTCAAATCCCGTCAGCCCGACCATTTTTTATTTGTATTAGGTTTTATGAAAGATAGTCAAAATAAAAATGAGCTTAGAAAAGCTTTTCTAAAAAGAAGAAACGACCTGTCGCTCAACGAAAGAGTGCAGCAAGATAAGGCTATCAACGAAAATCTATTTTCATTTTTAAGCAACAAAGACATTTCAGCTTTACTAATCTACGTATCATTTAGAACAGAAGTCGATACAATAGAGATTATCAAGAAGGCATTATCGCTTAACATTAAAGTTGCCACTCCCCGTTGCAAGGCTGGTAGCAAAGAGATGGACTTCTTTGAAATCAAGAGCTTAGGAGACCTTGAGAGTGGCGCCTACGGGATTTTAGAGCCTAGTAGTCGTTTGACCGAACCGCTCTTTGGCAACGAAAATTCGTTCTGTATAGTGCCTGGTGCTGCATTTGACAAAGGAGGCATGAGAATTGGTTATGGTGCAGGTTATTACGATCGTTACTTGCAAAAATTCAAAGGCAAAACTGTTGGTCTAGCATATGAGTGTCAATTGAGCGACGATCTCTTACCTTGTGATGAGTACGACGTGCCTCTTGACTATCTTATTACAGACCAAAAGTGCTATAAGTTCTAGTCAAAGAACGTAGCAGAAATACAGAGTGGACGTTTTGCTCTATTTTGGTGAACTACATCGAAATTATAAATGTCTAGAAACGTTATCTACAAGTTTGTGTATAAAAGCTAGTTTTAATCATAAAAAATTGACAAACTAACTTACTAATATATAGAGATTAGCGGGGGGGGTTAAAATCGCCTTCTTAGTGCTGTTATAGTCAAAAACTCCTCAGCTGTCCATAAAATAACTAAACAAGTGTCCCATCAAGTAAACAAAAAACTTCCATTTGTTACAAATAGATGTGATAAAGTAACTATGTCGTGTAAATTTCAATTTATGAGCATGAAAGGATTTATTATGGAGAAATCAAACGGCATTTGGGCAAAATCCCAAACGACCAAGCTTTTGGTGTGCCTATCATTTCTACTTGTAGCTCTTCTTGGAGCATTCGCGGTAGTAAATGGGACGTCACTTAAAGCTCAAGCGGCAGATGAAACAGCTTCATCTAATGTCGTAAACGTCAAAGTTACACATGTTGGTAACGAAGGCGGGGCTTCTGCTAATCTAGAGAGAAGCACTTACGTTGAGGGCGACTCACTCGTTCTTACATGGAAGGGTGCTGCGGTCGGAGACGACTTTGTTATTCCTACAAAGATTGAGTATGGAAACGACAATGGTACCACTTGGAACACATCAACACTTATCTCAGTTGATCAAATGCAAGTTGACAACGATCGTTATTCCGTTCGCATGGATCAAAGCGGTAACATGACCTCTTACGATTCGCTAAAGAACTATGTTACAGCCACACATACAATTTCTCTGGGTACAGTAGCAGCACTTAGTGGAGATGTCAAAATTACATGGCAAAAAGTTGCTCCTGTTTATCGTATGTACAATATGATTACTTCAGAGCACCTGTTCACAACAAACAAGGGTGAGTACGATGGCTTCCTAGCTAAAGACTTGGCAGGAACAGATGTTTGGATTTGCGAGGGAATTTCATGGCTAGCACCTAAGGCTGGCACTGTTGTTCATCGTCTATACAATCCAACACTTGGTGCAATGGGCCACTCATCACACTACTACACAGCAGATGAAGCTGAGATTGCAACTCTTACAGGCACTGCTGGCTGGGTAGACGACGGCGTTGAGCAACAATTCTACAGTGGTGGAAATACAGCAATCTATACTTGCTACAACGGTCTTCTTGGAAGTTCTCACCACTACACAACTTCAAAGACAGAGTGGGAAGGCTTAAAAGCACATGGCTGGGATCTTGAGGAATCCAAGAATGGCACAAATGGTGTTTTCCAAGGTGTAATTGGAACATCATGGTCTTATTCAGACAACTATTACAAAGTTGAGCATTACTATGAGAATGGCTCTTCAGCATTTGCAACTCAATGGGTTGAGGGCAAAGCTGGTCAAAGGACAGCTGCAAAAGCTCTAAGCATCCCTGGATATGAGCAAACTAATGTTGGTTCAGCAACCATCGCTGTCGACAACACAACAGCTGTAAGCATTACATATAGCAAAGTTTCTTATACGCTAACTCTTAAGAACGCAAATGGTTCTGGTTCAGACCTTAGCCAAAAGGTGAAATATCAAGGAAAACCAAACATTGCAACACCAAATAATACTTCTTCATTGACGTTCGCAGGTTGGTACCTTGATGCTGCATTTACAGTTCCATACAACGCAGAAACAACAATGCCTGCTGGCAATGTTACACTCTATGCAAAGTGGAATGACGTTAACGTTGGTACTACAAGCTATGCAGTTCATCATAAGCTTAATGGTCTAAATGGTGGAAACTCAACTTATCTTGAGCCAACTGCTGTAAAAGATGTAGCAGTAGGCTCCATGACAAACGTAGCAGCATATGTACAAGAGCATGAAGGCTTTACAGCAAAACTTCCTCAAGACGTTCAGGTTGAAGCTAATGGTCAAACAGTAGTCGAGATTGTATATGAGAGAAACGTCTACGAAGTTACATTCATCTATGATGCAAATGTAATTAAGCTTGATGCAGATAAGCAAAGTGTCGAGTTCGAGGCTACGGCAGACAAACCAGTTGTTTCTCTAGTTGATGATAGCTATGATCTAAATACCATTAGCTACTCAATCAATGGTAACTCAGAGAATGTTTTCGGAAAGCAAATCAAGGCAAACACTGAGATTACAATCACGATAAACAAGAAATCATCAGAAGATAAAGATGATAAGGGCGATACAGATCAAAACCAAAAAACATCTTATAAAATTGAGCACTATCAAAAGGCCCTAGGTGAGGATGCTTATACACTAGAGTCAACAGACACTGTTGCAGACGTACTTGTTGGTTCACAAACAGACGTTGCATCTAGACTCAAGACTTATGAAGGCTTTGGAAATGCAAGCTATGATGGTGAAGTAACTGTTCAAGCTGACGACAAGACTGTTGTTAAGGTTTACTACAACAGAAACACTTACGTTGTACAATTCCAGGTTAACGAATCACATCTAAGTGTTGACCCTAAGAGCGCTAGAGTTGAGTTTGGAGCAACTGTTGCAGAGCCTTCAATCACTGAGCTTGATTCAGAGAATTACAAGTTTGACAAGTGGGTTGAGCTTAGAACTGATGAGGGTGGCAATCAAAGCTTGCTTCCTTGGGACTTCACTAGCGTTGTTTCTGGAAATCTAAATCTTGTTGGACTAACAACTAAGATTGAAAAGGAAGACGGAAAAGATGACGGAACTACACCTGATGATACCGATAAAGACCAAGATACGGATCTAGTCAAATATACGATTACCTATGCAGGTAATGGTGCAACTTCAGGTGTAATGCGAACAGACTCACGTGTTGTTGGTGATGGTGGAAGACTTACAGATAACAGCTACTTCAAGAAGGACGGCGAAAACTACTATGGATTTAGATGGTGGGAAGGTCCAGATGGAACTAAGTATAAGAGTGGATACACTGGTGATATCAAGGGTGTAACTAATGGTGCAAATATCACATTGAAGGCAATTTGGACTGATACAGTTTTGACCGGTGATTATTGGTTTGCTCCTGCAAGTAAGACTACTACTGGAAATACAACAGCAACAGCTAACCAAGCAAATCCAAACTATACACATCCATATAACGATGTTGTAAAGACACACGAAGAGTTCCAAAAGGACATCAATAAGCTTGAGAGATATGTAAGAGGAGACCGTGCAAGCGCAGTAGTTGCTATCTACAATGAATACAAGAGCTACATGGATAATGACAACTATCATCTCTACATGAGATTGAACAAGACAAGCGAATTTACACCAACTGGTAATCCTTACAACGACAATGACTTTGCAGAGTGCAGAATTCTTCAAATTGGTTATCACCTATCTACTGGTGATGGCAAAGGATGGTACGGTGGTAAATATAGTGACGGCTCAACTGTTACTTTCCAGATGACACACGCTCTACCTGTAGCAAGAGAGATGCGTTATCAGGAATCATTCAAGACCGCAAGATATGGTTGGGGTGACAGCTCAATGAACACTCATTGGCTAGGCAATACTAACGGCTCAGGTGTCATAGCGGATCTCTTCCCTTATGAACTAAAGAGAGCTACAAACCTTGCCGTTAACAAATGGTATGCTAAAGAAGTTAAAGACTGGGCTTCAATGCAAGAGTCTGTAGGGAACAAGCTTTGGCTAGCTAGTGTATCAGAGATGGCACAACTATATAACTACAATAATAATGGTTCTTCAGACCAGATAAGCAATTCAGCGGCACTTGCTGGCGCAGAGGGTGATCAATACGCTTTCTGGAAGAATCTTGGTACTACTTCAGGTAGCACTAACCCTGCGCTTCAAGGGCTTGGTAAGTTAAGAAGTGGCAGCAATCTTAAGGCTACCTATACTTGCGATTGGTGGACTGGAAGCATCCACACTACAGGTGGAACAACGAATTGTGATGGTTATACATGGACACGTACTTTCGCAAGAAATGGTACTAATCTAGACAACCAAAGAGGATTTAATATTGTTGACAATACTGGTAATGCTAACAGTGCTTTTTACGCTTATGGTTATTGCGGTGTAACTGTTTGCTTTGCATTCCAAGGCAACCCATATGGATAAAGAATCTAGACTATAGTTTCTAATCTGATAAACAAAGGTCCCGAAGAAATTCGGGACCTTTTATTTTGTTCTGAATTATTTTTTTAGATTGTGCGTTAATTAGTAAGAGCTATGAAATGTAGTTGGAGCACCGTAGAGGTTGTACCTTGTAATTTGATAAACGTAGTAGTTTAGCCAATTTGTGTAGATGTTGTTAGCATGTGCTCTCCATGTAAGAAGTGGTTTGTTTGTCGGGTCGTAACCTGGGTAATAATTCTTCGGTATGTCTATCTTCAATCCCCTTGCCAAGTCGCGCTTGAACTCTTCATCCAAAGTTTGGCGTTCATATTCGGGGTGCCCTAAGATATAAATCTCTCTGCCATTGTCTGCCATTGCAAGTCCGATTCCAGCCTCATTGCTCTTTGCAAGAACTTTAATTCGAGGATCGCTCTCTGCCTTTTCTATGTCAATTTCTGTATGACGCGAGTGGGGCATTAAAAACTCGTCGTCAAAGCCTCTCAGCAACGGAACTTTTCTGTCGGTGACTTTATGTCTAAAGACACCAAATAGTTTTTTTGGTAATTCGTGTTTTGAAATTTTATAGTGGTGATAAAGTCCGGCTTGAGCTGCCCAGCAAAGATAAATCGTACTTGTTATATGATCTCTTGTCCAATCCATAATCTCGCACATCTCTTCCCAGAAGTCCACTTCTTCAAATTCAAGATGCTCAAGTGGTGCACCCGTAATAATCATTCCGTCAAAACGTTCTTCGCAAATTTCATCAAATGTTTGATAAAAACGATTTAAGTGTGACACGCTCGCATTTTTTGACTCATGCGTGGACGGCACAACGAATGTGATGTCAACTTGAAGAGGCGTATTTGATAGCGACCTTAATATATCTAGCTCAGTTCGCTCCTTCATAGGCATGAGATTTAAAAGTGCAATTTTTAGTGGACGAATGTCTTGAGTAGTTGCTCGCTTTTCATCCATAACAAAGATATTCTCGTTTTCGAGCTCTGCTTTTGCAGGCAAATCGTTTTGCACTTTTATAGGCATGCTAACTTAGACCTCTCTATAAATAATTTGGTTAAAATAACGAAATCACAATTATAACACGCATATTTTCTATACAAGACTAATCATTGCGCAGTCCTCTATGCTAAAATTAAGAGTTGATAAAACGACGATTAATACAGAGGAGATGCACGCTTCGATGTGCGGGTTTGTAGGTTTCACAGGAAAAATTTCTAATAGAGACCAAGTAATTAAAAATATGGCTGACAGAATTATCCATCGCGGTCCAGACGGCGAAGGATACTACGTTGGCGATGGTGAGTCATTATCCGTGACGCTCGGTCACAGAAGGCTCTCTATTATTGATCTTAATGAGGGTAGTCAGCCAATTTTCAACGAAGATAAGTCTTGTGTGATAGTTTTCAATGGCGAGATTTACAACTACAAAGACCTCAAGTGTGAGCTTATTAATTGTGGACATCTGTTTAGCACTAATTCTGACACAGAAGTGATCCTTCATGGTTATGAGCAATGGGGCGAGCGTGTAGTTGATCATTTGCGCGGCATGTTTGCATTCGTTATTTTTGACAAAAAGCAAAATAAACTCTTCGGAGCCCGCGACCACTTTGGAATCAAGCCTTTTTACTACGCGATGATGCCTGACGGAGAGCTAATCTTTGGGTCTGAAATAAAGAGTTTTCTTGAATATCCAAACTTTAAGGCAGAGGTAAACTCAGACATCCTGTTGAGCTATCTGACCCTTCAATACAATCCTCAAGAGGCTACATTTTTTAAGGACGTTAAAAAGTTGCCACCTGCACATACTTTTAAATTCGAAAATGGCAAACTTTCCTTAAATCGCTTTTGGGACGTTGACTTTGCGAACAGTCGAAATATGTCATTTGAAGACGCTGCTGTTGAGCTTGATGAGCGTGTGAGAGAGTCGGTTGATGCTCATTGTGTTGCAGACGTTGAGGTCGGAAGTTATCTTTCAGGCGGGATTGATTCTTCGTATGTAACATCGCTTCAAAGACCAAACAAGACCTTCAGCGTTGGTTTTGGTGGCGACGCGTTCTTTGACGAGACAACCGATGCTCAAAATCTCTCGCAAATACTAGGAATTGAAAATAGTACCGTTCATCTTACCCCCGACGATTGTATGAATATTGTCGAAAAAGTTCAATACCATATGGATGAGCCTGATGCAAACCTTTCATCCTTGCCACTTTTTTATCTATCCGAGATGACTTCAAAGAGTGTCAAAGTTGTTCTCTCAGGTGAGGGCGCCGACGAGATCTTTGCAGGTTACGATTGGTATGTTGACACGCCAATGGCCAGAAGATACAAGGTCTTACCTCAAGCTCTGAGAGGTGGAATTGCTGAGTGGGCAGCTAATCGTCCCTACTTCAAGGGACAAGGTTTTTTGGAGCGCGCAAGTGGGCGACCAGAAGATTACTTTATAGGGCACGCACTTGTTTTTGAGCCAGATGATGCCCGCGAAATCTTGCAAAAAAAATATAGGGATGGGGTTACGGTTCGCAAGATAACTGATCCGATTTATGCGAGAGCACAAAATCTTTGTGAGTTAGAGAAGAAACAATATCTCGATTTTCATATGTGGCTTCAAGGTGATATGCTTCTCAAAGCAGACAAAATGAGCATGTCGCATTCCGTTGAGCTCAGAGTGCCTTTTCTTGATAAGCACTTAGTTGAGTATGCTCAAGAGATAAAACCCTGCTACAAGGTGAGAGGCGACGTGTCTAAAGCTGTGCTTCGAGCTGCTTCACAAAAGTCACTCCCAACGGAGTGGGTGAGAAGGCCAAAAAAAGGCTTTCCAGTGCCTATTATTCATTGGTTTAGAGAGCAAAAATATTATGAGATGCTAAAAGAGGCTATGCAATCAGAAGTAACAGCACAATATTTCAATGTTGATAAATGTTTGCAACTGTTAGAGGACCACAGATCAGGGGTGGCAAACAACCATCGCAAGATCTGGAATATTTATGTATTTTTGATGTGGCATAAGTCATTTATGGAGAGCTAAGCTTATGAGTGTTGACACGAACAATTTGACACCTGTTCTTTTGGGTGCAGACCTTAATTGCTTCAACGTTGCTCGTGCTTTTCACGAGGCATATGGGGTTAAAAGCTACGCCTTTGGCAGATACGCTTCAGCACCTACTAAGTATTCGCGTTTGATTCATTTTTCACCTGTTGAAGCACTTGACACTGACGAAGTTATGCTAAAAACTCTAACTAAATTTAGAGATGAGCACTGGGGCGAGAATTTGATCTTGTTCGCATGTAATGATGAGTATAGCGACGTGTTTGCTCGCATTAAAGAAAATTTGCCAGAGTTTATATTTCCGTATCCTAAGCTTGAGCTTCGAGACAATCTCTCACGCAAGGCAGAGTTTAATGACATTTGCGATAAATATGGTGTGCCACATCCTAAAACTGTTGCGTTCAATGACTCTGTTGGTGTGACTG
>CAVFJE010000149.1:5183-16939 GCA_963622845.1 Dialister sp. CAG:486 | reverse complement strand
GTAGTACTTTTGATCCAGCTCGCATCATTTAGTTTATTTTTCATACAATATGGAAAGCTATCCTTTAGTTTTCTTAAACTTTCAAGCTGGGACGCCTCTTGAATTTTCAAATCTTCGATCTTCGAAGCAAGCTCACTTGGCTCCATTGCTTCATATCGGTCTTGTGTGTCAATCTCGTACTTATCACAAAAAGCAACTAAGCCGACAAAGTCGTTGCTATCATAACAAATTTGCACGGCACTAAAATCTGCCCTTTCTTTATCTGTCAGATCACTAACAAGATCAGGGTGCAGCCGCTTGCAAAGAAGCCGATACAACTTCTTTAACCTTTCAGGATCGAAATCTATACTGCGAGAGAATTCACTCTTGCCTTGATAGATGCTAACAGTTCCCCCGCTGGTGTCGTTTTCACTATTTAGCCAATTGTTGAACTCTTCCTCAAGAATATCGTCGATGACAACTTCATCGATCTCAACATCTCTAATGATACAACTCTTACACATTGAAAGTTTCTTCTTGGCTCGTCTCTCAGCAATTTCTGCTTCAGCCAGCTCCACTTCAAAGCAACCAATTTTCTTCGTATAGAGAGCTTCAATCTCTGGATTCTGAATGTAGGCAATATCGTATCTCTCAAGCACACAATTCATAATTCGGCTGCGTATGTCTCGCACTTCTTCAATATAGTGAGAGCGAAGAGGATCGAGGTTGTCTGAAATATTTATTTGCATCTTTATCTAAAACAAGCTAGAGGAGTACATAGTTTACTAAATAAATTATACATTCTTAAACACAAATAAAACTTTCATGAAGTCACAAAAGTTTTGAAACTTTAACGATTGTGTTATGGACAAATTAGAGCAAGACGTATAGAAATTCATGAAATTCTACATTATTTCAATTATTGCATCCTTTTAGAAAAGCAGAAAATGAGTAAAAAGTAACAAATGTTGAAATTAAGTGGGTTTCACTGGTCATGTGTTTAGCAATTTAACCAAAAATGCGTATATTATGTTACAATTGTCCTACTAGTCACTAAACATGTGTCCGCTATTGTTTTTTGAAAAGAGGTACGAAAATGAAGGGGCATGAGAGTAATTGGGCTTTTATGAAAAGCCATTGGGCAACAAAATTTGTTGTTGTTTTGATGGTGGTTGCATTGACAGCTTGTGGTGTAAGCTTTGCTACAAGCTTTGCAAACCACGAAGTAGCACAAGCTGATGATGCGCTTGCAAGTCTATCAACCACAAAGGTTGATGTGACTGTAAAGAAGACAGGCGATCAGCTAGGCCAAGCATCTCTAGACAAGGAAGTTTATTATGTCGGAGATACTGCAGTTTTGAAATGGCAAGGAAAGCAAGTCGGAAACAATCTTGTTATTCCTCAATCGATTCGCTACAACGACATCACCATTCCACTTGGAACTCTAACGAGAGTTGACGCTGTTCAGACAGAGAACACTGAGTACGAGCGTCGTATGGGTGAGGATGCGACGATGACGACGTTCGAATCGATGAGAGACTACGTTACGCAAGAACACGACGTGGTGCTACCTTATATAACAGTAGACACAACTGTCACAATTGACTTCATTCGTGTTGCACCTGTTTACCGTATGTATAACATGATTACATCGGAGCATCTCTTCTCGACAAACAAAGCTGAGTACGACAATTGGGTAGAAGCAGGAAAACAAGACAAAGACTATTGGATCGGTGAAGGCATCGATTGGCTATCTCCTGCACTTGAAACAAGCACAACAACAGTTCATCGTCTCTACAACGCAGGGCTCGGTGAACTTTGCAGATCAAGTCACTACTACACAGAAAACGAAGA
This sequence comes from Dialister sp. CAG:486, assembly GCA_963622845.1. Lineage (GTDB taxonomy): Bacteria > Actinomycetota > Coriobacteriia > Coriobacteriales > Eggerthellaceae > CAVFJE01. Next base: position 15,106 of record CAVFJE010000149.1, on the reverse strand, counting down.
TGAGATCAAAGACCTTACAACTAATTGGGGTTGGGTTGATGACGGTGCTGACAATCAATATATGAGTGGCGGCAATCTTCCAGTTTACACATGCTACAACGAAACTCTAAATTCCGCTCACCACTATACCTCTAACGAAAACGAGTGGAAAAATCTAAGAAACTATGCATGGGATCTTGAGAAAGACAAGAACGGCTCAACTGGTGTTTTTCATGCTGTTGGCGACGTTCGTTGGTATACTCCAAACGGATATTACATTGTCTACCATGAGCAAGAAAATCTTGATGGCACTTATTCAATTCACGAAGCACAAACTCTTCAAGGCGAAGCTGGAACAAATACAGTTGCAGTTGCAAAGGAATATGCTGGTTTTACAGCAGGAGCAGTTCCAATTAAAACAATTGAAGCGGACAACTCAACACGCCTAACTGTTAAGTACACAAGAAATATTTATAAGTTGACCTTTGATGTCGGCGAATATGGCCAAAAAGTCGGCAGCCTATATTACAAGTATGGCGAGAAAATCGTTGTCCCTTCAAACGTTAATGCAAATGGATACGAATTCAAGGGATGGTATCTTGACAAAGAATTTACGCAGCCATTCCATCCAGAAACTTCAATGCCAGCTGGAAACTTAACTATTTATGCTAAGTGGGGCCCAGCAACTTACAACATTCACTATGAACTTAATGGCGGCGAGAATGACGCAACCAATCCAACGGAGTACACATTTGAGCAAGGTACCTCTGAGCTCAAAGATGCTTACAAGGAAGGATTTTCATTCGAGGGTTGGTTTAGAAGCCCTTATTATACAGAGAGTTCTAAAGTCACATCAATTTCACCTACAGAGTATGGCGATGTTACTCTATACGCAAAATTCCAATCAGCTGAATTGTCTGAGTATAAGGTAATTCACAAGTATCAAAAACTTGATGGTAACTTCCCTGAGACTGAGACCGACGGCGCTGTTATAGTCACGATGCGTGGTAACGTTGGAAATCACACCGATGCAACACTCATGGAAAAGGAAGGCTTCCTAGTCAAGGAAGGTTGGCATCAAGAAGTAATTCAAGAAGGCAATCAAACTGTTGTTGAGATTGAGTATGAACGCAGAAGCCACATCATCGAGTACAACTTAAATGGTCATGGCTCTGCTGAAGCACCAGAGGCAAAGTCGCAATATTATGGTGCAACAATTGAGACGCCAGATAATCCTAAAGACGCGAACTATCACTTCCTAGGTTGGTATCTAGACGCGGAAGGCGAAACAGAGTGGGGCGTTGACGGGGCATCTTCAAGAACGATGCCTAATCATGACCTTATTCTTTATGCAAAGTGGACCTTAGCTGAAGTTTACACTGTCACATTTGATACTCAAGGTGGCAGCCCAATCGAGACTCAAGAGGTTGTGCAAGGCGGATACATCGTTCGTCCTGACGAAAACGCAACTTCAAAGACTGGTTATAAGTTCAGCGGTTGGTTCAAAGACAAGCAAGGCGTTCTTGGTGCAGACTTTGAAAAGCCAGTTACAGAAGACAAGGTATTCTACGCAAAGTGGGATCCAAGAAATGACACAACTTACACTGTTCGTCATATAAAGCAAAACGCTGACGGAACATTTGACAATGCAGAGGTGGTTGAAGAAGTTTTGCAAGGCACAACTGATGGCACAACTTCAGCTGTTGCTAAGACTTCAACTTCAGATGCAAGCTTCGTTGGATTCAACGCGCAGAAGTTCAATCAAGTCAAGATTAATGCAGACGGAACATCGATTGTAGAGATTAAGTACAACAGAAATACACACAAGGTTAATTTCGACACTAAACTTCATGGAAACACTCCTGATGCTTACGAGGGTGTTTTGTTCGGATATCACTTCAGTGCTCCAAGTCCAGCTCCAACAGATGATGGCTATTTCTTCCAAGGTTGGTATAGAGACTTTGACAACACTTCTAAATGGAACTTTGGCGTTGACACAATGCCAGACTACGACATTACACTTTATGCTAAGTGGTCACCAATGTCGTTTGATATTAACTATGAGCTAAATGGCGGCACTAACGACGCAAGCAATCCAGCAACGTACATTTATGCAACTGGAGTTGAGTCGTTTAATGACGCAACTAGAAGAGGATATCAATTCGACGGCTGGTATACAGACAGCGAATTCAGTGATAGCAGCAAGGTAACTTCAATCACAAGAACAGATCTTGGTACTAAGACTTTGTATGCAAAATGGACTGCTCTAAGTTATTCAATTACATATGAGCTAAACGGCGGTACTAATAGTGATGAAAATCCAGACACTTACACTTTTGACGAGGGCGTAGAAGAGCTTAAAGATGCTAGCCAAACAGACAAAGTATTTGCAGGTTGGTGGAGCACGCCAAACTTTAACGCTGGGACACAAGTCACTTCAATTTCACCGAATGACACTGGCGAGATCAAACTTTATGCTAAGTGGGGAGAGTGGCCAACTGCAAATTACAAAGTCAAGCACATATATCAAGATGTTAATGGAAATTGGCCAACTGAAGAAGGCAAAGGCGTAACGGTTGAGACTAAAGTTGGCAAGGTTGACCATGATACTGAGGCAACTACACAAGATCAAAGCGGCTTTAAGGCTCAAGAGATCAAAAACGTTAACATTGAAGCCGATGGTAGCACAGTTGTTGAAGTTAAATATGATAGAAATCAACACAAGCTCAAGTTCAATTACAATGGCAAAGGCGAAGGTGAAGCACCTGCAGATAAAGACATCTACTTTGGTGCAACTATCGAAGAGCCAACAGCTCCAACTGACGAAGATTCTCATTTCGCAGGTTGGTATCTAAATGCTGAGTGCACCGAGCGCTGGGGCTATGGCTCAACAGTCGGCATAAGCATGCCAGACAGAGATCTCGAACTCTTCGCTTCATGGACAGACAAAGACGTTTGGAAAGTTCGTTTCGAGACAAATGGCGGTACTTATATCAACACTGAAGAAGTTGTTGATGGCGAGCTTTGTCCTCAGCCAGAAGAGGATTCAACTGTAAGAGAAGGATATACATTCGTTGAATGGGATTTGGACAGAAACTTATCAGTTCTAGCAAATTTCAGCAACCCAGTTACAGAGAATAAGACACTCTATGCCAAATGGGAAGTTAAAGCTGACACACCTTATACAGTTCGTCACATCAAGCAAAACACAGATGGTAGCTGGACAAATGCAACATTTGTAGACGAGACTAAGACTGGTCAGACAGATACGCAAACAGATGCTGTCGCACGTACAACCGATGAATATAAGGGCTTCACAGCTGAGACTATCACTCAAAAGAACATCGATGGTGATGGCAAGACAGTTGTTGAAGTTAGATATGCACGCAATAAGCACACTGTGTCATTCAACAATGTTGGTCATGGCACCAAGCCTGCAACCCTTACTGATCAACTCTTCGGTGCAACAATTGCTCAGCCAGACAGAATGACCGAAGATGGATACGTTTTTGCAGCTTGGTACAAAGACTCAGCATGCACTCAACTTTGGAACTTCTTTACTGACACAGTTGCAGATGAGGATATCACGCTTTATGCAAAGTGGGATTTCGCAAGCTATAAAATTAATTACAGCCTAAACGGTGGCGAGAATTCTACTACTAACCCTAATACTTACACTTATGGAACAGGAGTAAGCAAGCTAGAGGCAGCAACTCGTGAAGGATGCAACTTCGACGGTTGGTTCACTGACCCTATCTTCCTAGAGTCAACAAGAGTCACAACTATTGCAACTAACAAGATGGGCGACGTTACGCTTTACGCAAAGTTTAGCCCTGCAACTTATAACATCACATACGTTCTAAACGGTGGAACAAACAGCGCAAAGAATCCAACAACTTATACCTTTGGTGTTGGCGTAACCGAGTTCGCTGATGCAGAGCTAGCTGACCACTTCTTTAATGGTTGGTACACTGACAAGAACTTCACAGCTGATAGCCTTGTTGAGAGAATCGAAGCAAACAAAACTGGCGAGATTACTCTCTATGCTCAATTCTCTGAAATCCCAAATGTTGAGTACACAGTTCACCACCACTTCAAGAAGCTAGACGGAAACTATGCATATAGCGACAACACAGAGGGTCTCTTCTTCTCTGAGAAGAAGACGGGTCGCGTTGGAACGATGACGCAAGCTGTTGCTAAGAGCGGTGATGAAATCAAGGGATTTACTGTTCAGCCATTTAACAATGTTGAGATTAGCGAGACTGTGACAGAAGATGCTAGCGAGAATGTTGATGGCATTTTGATCGACATTTTCTATGACAGAAATCAGCATGTAATGACTTTTGACTACAACGGTCATGGTCAAGACAAAGATGGCAAACAGCTAACAAACGTTGCAAAGATGGTTCGCTACGGCGCAACTATTGATTTGCCAGAAGATCCAACTGATAAGCAATTTAACTTCGGTCTTTGGCATTTAGACAAAGAAGGCACTGAGCATTGGGGTCACGCAGGAGTTCCTGCAACAACAATGCCTGATCGCGACTTCACGCTTTATGCTAAGTGGACTAACGACAAGGTTTGGACGCTAACCTTTGATACGGATGGCGGCACCGAGATCAAGTCAGAGTCGATCATCGATGGAAACACGACTCCTCAACCTGAAGAAGGTGCCACAACAAAAGCAGGTTATACACTGAAGGGCTGGTTTACAAGCAAGACTTCAACAACGGCATTTGACTTTACAGAGCCAGTCAAGAGCGACAAGACTGCTTATGCTAAGTGGGAAGCAAACAAAGACACGACATACACTGTGCGCCACATCAAGCAAAACACAGATGGCACTTGGGATAAGGCAGCATATGTTGATGAGGTTAAGACTGGCACAACAGATACAAAGACTGCTGCGAGCGCCAAGTCAACGACGGAAGGCGATTTTGTGGGCTTCAAAGCACAAACAATTACACAAGGCACAATTGCTGGCGATGGTTCAACAATCGTAGAGATCAAATACGAGAGAACTAAGCACAAGGTAACTTTCGATCTTCAAGGTCATGGTGAAGCTGACGTTGCTCAATTGACAGACCAACTTTATGGTTCGCACATTTCAGCTCCTAGCCCGGCACCTGAAGAGATTGGATATGCTTTCGAGGGTTGGTATAAAGACGACAAGTTTGTCAATGAGTGGAAGTTCACTGGCGACACGATCCCTAATGAGGACATCACACTTTATGCAAAGTGGAGAGTTCGCACGTATACAATCACTTACAAGCTAGACGATGGTAAGAACAGCGACGAGAATCCAGCAACTTACACTTATGGCACAAACGACATCGAGCTCAAGACACCTACTAAGGACGGCTACAACTTTGAGGGTTGGTACACAAGCAGCACAAAGCATCCTGCTTACAGAATAACTAAGCTAACAAAAGCAGACGTTGGCGACAAGGTCCTTTGGGCAAAGTGGGGTCTTGGTGCATTTGACATCAACTACATCTTAGACGGTGGTACAAATGACGCTTCTAACCCATCATATTATTCATATGGTGATGGCGTGCCATACTTCGCTGACCCAGTTAAGGATGGATACAGATTTGACGGCTGGTACACAGATGCCGAGTTCCAAAATAGAGTTTCTCTAATCAAGGCAGATTCAACTGGCAAGGTCACTCTCTATGCAAAATGGGTTGAAAAAGAGCAAACTTATTGGATTGCTCCTTCAAAGACTGTGACTACGGGCAACACTGCACCAGTTGCAAACCCTGATTACAAGAATCCAACGACTGGCATAGTTAAGTCTGAAGCACAAATCGAAAAGGACGTCAAAGTTCTTCAAGACGTTTCACATACAGTTTATAAGAAGGAAGAGTACAACAAAGTCAAGGCTGAGTATGAAGACTTCATGATCAACGACAAGTATCATCTCTACACTTACTATGGAACTGGCACAGGTGCCAACGACAATGACTTTGTAGAGTTCAGAATTGTTCAAGTTGGTGCTCATGAGTCGAAGGGAGACAAGACTGACGGCAGCAAGTATAGTGACCACTCAGTGCTAACCTTCCAAGCAACACATGCATTGCCAACAGCATATGCTATGAATACAGAGGCAAGCAGCAACGGCGGCTGGTCAAAGATGGTATTGCGTAACACGCTAAACAATGGTGAGATTTTCAAGAACTTCAGAGAAGGATTCACAGAAGATGTTTCTCGTGTTGTTAAATGGAGCAGGCTTGGAAACGAAGGCGGCAAAGTTTCTAACAAAGTTCAAGCTTCATCTGACAAGTTCTGGCTCATGAGTTATTCAGAGTTAGTACCAAGTGTTTATGCTAGCTGGGCTAATAAGAATATGGAATGTGAAGGCGATCAATATACATTCTGGAATACAGGCAAGACGCTTAACAATTATTCAACGGCTAATGCTGCCCTTGTACCTCTGGGCAAAACGAGAGCAGGCGCTACTGCGACTGGTTCCGCAGCTACGAATATGTGGTTCCTGAGAACTGCATATGCAACTGGAACAACGAATTTCTATTCAATCAATATAAATGGTTCAGTTCACACATATAGAAATGCGAATGTGAAGCTTCCTATCAACATTTGCTTCTCATTTGGAGCAACTGAAACTAACACAGTTACTTTCGATACCAATGGTGGAAGCTCAATTGACGCTAAATTCGTTCAAGATGGCAAGACTCTAACTGCTCCAAGTGAGCCAACAAAGCAAGACTACGTCTTCGCTGGTTGGTACGAAAACGAAGATTGCACAGGCGAGCAATTCGACTTTGAAAACAGAGCAATTCAAAGTGACATTACACTTTATGCAAAATGGGCTCCTTCTTTCTACACAGTTAAATTTGATGTCAATTGTAACCCTGATGACATTGTTGGCAAGATGGATGACCAAAAGCGCAACGTCGGTGACGGTTTGCAATTGAGCGCAAATGCTTACAAGAGATACGATGTCACCAACAGACAATATGGTTTCACAGGCTGGAACACAAAAGCTGACGGAACAGGTACAAGCTTCATCGATTTGAGCAGCGAAGACATCACGAAAATTGGTGGTGACACAATTACGCTTTATGCTCAATGGACCAAGAAAACGCTAGAAGAGTATTCATATTGGTTCGCTCCTGCTTCTAAGACTATCACAGGCGCAAGTGTAGGTGTTGCTAATAAGTACTACTCTGCACCTGAATCAGGCGTTCTAAAGACAAGAGAAGAAATTCAAGCTGACGTTGCTGTTATTAAGGCAGGTAAGTCTGATAGCAACCCAACTTATGATGCAGTCGTCGAAGAGTATAAGACTTTGATGAACAATGACAATTATCACCTCTATACAAAGCTAAAGACAACTCAAGAAGTTGCAGAAAATCAATACGTCGAGTTCAGAATTGTTGAAGTTGGCTCACACAAGTCAATCGCTCTTGGCGAAGAAGAAGGCAGACGTCACTCTGACAAGACTGCTCTAACTTTCCAAGCAACTCATGCACTAGTTAATGCAACTACTATTAACGCTGATGGAACAAATAAGAATGGCTGGAGCGCAAGTTCACTTCGTACAAGCATGAACAGCGGCGAAATTTATCAAGATTTCGACTCAACTTTCACAGGCGACGTTTCTAAAATCGTCAAATGGGGCAGAGAAGGCAACAAGAATGGTGTTCTAAGCCACTCTGTGATTAACAGCGCAGACAAGTTCTGGATTATGAGTTATTCAGAGATGTCACCAAGCTCATCAGCTGCTTACATTAAGGCAAACGTTAATAGAGAAGGCGACCAATATTCCTTCTGGAGCGGCAAAGTTACAAACGCTGCAAGCACGAATTACGCGTTGCAACAACTAGGCAAAACAAGAGCTGGTGTCAATGCTGCTCTTGCAAGTTACTCAGGCTACATCTGGGAGAGATCAACGAGTGCTGATACTGTTAACAGATACATCGCACTTGACTACAACGGCAATCCTACGAATTGGACTAACTCAAATCAACTTAGTGGTGTCAATGTTTGCTTCGCATTTGGTGGCCCAGACAACGTCTATGATGTGACATTTGACTCAAAGGGCGGAAGCGAAGTGCTAAGCCAAGGTGTCAACAGTGGAGACCTTGCTTACACACCAGAAGTTCCAACTAAAGAAGATTTCAAGTTCGGTGGTTGGTTCACAAATGAAGAGTGCACAGGTGACGAGTTCTCATTCTCAACACCTATCACAACTAACACGAAACTCTATGCTAAGTGGATCCCACTAACTTATACTGTTGAGTTTAATGGCAACGGTGCAACAAAGGGCATTACAACTACGCAAAAGCGCACCCTAGACGACAACAAGCAACTTGCTGCAAACGAGTTTGAAAACAACGTTGATGGCAAGACTTATGGCTTCGTTGAGTGGAACACTAAAGAGGATGGCACAGGCGAGAAGTTCACCGATAGATGCTATGGCAACATCACAACAACACTTGGTCAAACGATTAAACTTTATGCTCAATGGACAACCGAAGATCTTGATCCTTATTGGATTGCAGCAAGTTCTAAGACTACAACTGGAGCACTTTCAACCGAGACTAATGTGGCAAATCAATACTACACAAGACCAGAGACTTCAGTTGTTAGAACTGCTTCTCAAATCAGAGAAGACGTAGCAATTCTCAAAGCGGGCGAGACTAACGAGAAGTACGCTGAGACGAAAGCACGCTATCAAGAGTATATGAATAGCGACGCTTATCACCTCTACACTAAACTTGTTAAAGAGCAAGCCAATTCTGTTGATCAATATGTCGAGTTCAGAATCATCAACGTTGGTTCACACGAAGCACAAGGTTTGATGACCACAGGTGGCAAATACCAAGACTACACAGCCCTAACGTTCCAGGCAACGCACACATTGCCTATGTCTTATCAAATGAACAAGACGGCAAACACGAATTGGGGCTGGTCAAAGACTACTTTGAGAACACTTATGAACCAAGATGACATCTTTGACAACTTCAAAAAGGCGTTTACAAATGATGTTTCATACATAGCAAAGTGGACACGTCGCGGTTCTGTAAATAACAAGATTGACAACACGCTTATCACTACTAAAGATAAGTTCTGGCCAATTGCTTATTCAGAGCTTGTTCCAACTGTTTACTCTTCATGGAAAGATACCAAGGTTTCTAACGAGGGTGACCAGTATCAATATTGGAATGGCAAGATTACTAACAACTATGGTTCTAACTACGCACTTAAGGGTCTGAACTACACAAGAAATGGTAGCGGTGTTGGTAGCGGTGCTTCTTGGATGAGAACAGTTATGCCTACTAACTACAGCACATTTATGACAAATTATGCAACGAGCACAGTTCACAATGGTGGTCCTAACAACGGTTACTCTGTTGTTCCATGCTTCGCATTTGGTGGCGACACTGAGCTAAAGACTGTTACTTATGACTCAACTGGTGGCACAGAGGTTGACGCTCAAGACGTCGTCAAAGGTGACGTTGCAAGTATCCCTGAGAATCCGACACGCGTTGACTTCAAGTTTGACGGTTGGTATAAGACTCAAGATTGCACAGGCACAGAGTTCGACTTCAAGAACGAAAAGATCGAGACAGACACAACTCTCTATGCTAAATGGATTCCACTAACTTATCATGTTGCATATGATGGAAATGGTGCAACTGAAGGCAAAATGAGCGAGCAAAGAAAAGAGATTGGCGATAATCTTCAACTAACAAGCAATGCATTTAGAAAAGTTATCGACAACAAAGTTTATGGCTTCACAGGTTGGAATACTCAAAAGGATGGCAAAGGCACAACTTATAGAGACAGAACAGAGGTTGACATCTCTCAAGAAAATGGTGTAACAATTACGCTTTACGCTCAATGGACTGAGCAAGAAGTCGGTGCTTATTGGATTGCTGCAGCAAAGAATATGACCCTATCAGAGTCTAATTGGT
>CAVFJE010000149.1:0-4940 GCA_963622845.1 Dialister sp. CAG:486 | reverse complement strand
CACATCTATCAACGGGCAACAAGACAAACACTGACAAGTTCAACGACGAGACTGCGCTAACATTCCAGGCAACTCATACATTGCCAACTGCTTACAAGATGAACGATACCAACACAACGAAGGGCGGTTGGAGAGCAAGTGCTCTAAGAACAAGTATGAACAGCGGCACTATTTTCCAGGACTTCAACGAGGGCTTCAGAAATGACGTTGCAACTATCGTTAAGTGGTCTCGTGAAGGGAATGCTGATGGAAAAGAAAGTAACGTTCTTTTGAGCACGAACGACAAGTTCTGGGTAATGTCCTATTCAGAATATGCTGCAAACATTACAGATGCCTACAAGCAACAAGATAGAGACGACGAAGGCGATCAATATCAATATTGGAATGGCAAAATAACACAAGCAAGCGGGCAATTGAGAGTATTGCAACAGCAAAGATATTGCAGAGTTAAGAACTCTCAAGTATCAAGCGATGTTCAATGGCAAAGATCAGTCGATAACACAAGCTATTTCGGTGCGTGCTATCAGACACAATTAAATAGCCATGCACAAGCTGTGTACGCATATGGTGTTGTACCTTGCTTCTCATTCGGCGGACCAGAGAAGATCTATGAAGTCACTTATGACTCACAAGAGGGCTCTGACGTAGCAATGCAATACGTAGACGGCAACGACTACGTCTCTAAGCCAGCTGACCCAACGCGTCAATATTATCAATTCGATGCTTGGTATACGCAGCCTAACGGTCAAGGCGAGAAGTGGGACTTCAAGACAATGAAGATTACAAAAGATGTCAAGCTTTACGCAAATTGGATTCCTCTAACTTATCTAGTTGAGTTCGATGGCAATGGTGCGACAACTGGTGAGATGGCTACACAGCGCAGGTCAATAGATGACGGCTTGCAGCTAAGTGCAAATGGCTTCAAGAAGGTTTCAGAGTCGAAGGTCTACGGCTTCAAGTGCTGGAACACTCAAGCTGATGGCAATGGCGAGTCATACGATGACAGAACTGTAAAGAACGTTTCAAGCAAACATGGCGAGACGATTAAGCTCTACGCTCAATGGACAACCGATGAGATTGGTGCTTATTGGATTGCCGCATCGAAGCTAGAACCAGCTTCAGCAACGAGCTGGTCGCTTAATGCAAACAAGAATTACACGAATCCTGAAACGTCGGTCGTCAAGACTGCAAAAGACATCAAGGCAGACGTTGAGATTTTGCAAAAGGGAGACGTTGCTGGCAATGACAAATATGCCGAAGTGAAGAATCAATATGAAGATTACATGAACAGTGATGCTTATCATCTCTACACTTGCTTAAATACACAACAAGCAGACCCTGAGAACCAATATGTTGAGTTCAGAATTGTTCAAGTTGGACCTCACATGGCAACAGGCATTCGTGTTGAGGGCGAGAAATATAGCGACGAGACAGCTCTTACTTTCCAAGCAACTCATACGTTGCCAACAGGATACAGAATGAGCAGTGCAAATACTGTCGCAGGCGGCTGGGAGACATCTGACTTGCGCGCTAACATGAACAGTGGCGAGATTTTCAAGAACTTCAATACTGATTTCACAAATGATGTTGCCCAAATCGTCAAGTGGACAAGAGACGGATATGATGGCAAGGCAGTTTCAAACAACGTAAATACTACCGTTGACAAGTTCTGGGTCATGACTTACTCTGAGTACGTGCCAACGCTAGCATCTGTCGCACAAAACATGAACTATGAAGATGAGGGCGATCAATACACTTACTTCAAAGGCAGAATTACTGAAAGCGATGGCTATGCAAGAGTATTGACGAGCCAAAGATATGCAAGAAATAAGAGCCAAATGACTAGCGACGGTAATTGGATGAGAACAAAATACCCGGGCACTTCACAATTTGAACTTGTATATCAAAGCGATATCTTGAATTACTCGACAAATTCAACATCAGCTTATGGAGTTGTACCTTGCTTCTCCTTCGGTGGACCAACTAAGATCCACACAGTCACTTATGACTCTACTGGTGGCAGTGCAGTGCATACTCAAAGTGTTGATGACAATGACATTGCAGCTCAACCAAGTGCGCCAACTAGAACAGACTTTGACTTCGACGGTTGGTACACAAAAGAAAATGGTGAAGGCGAGAAGTGGGACTTCTATAACAAGAAGATCACTGAGGATGTGACACTTTATGCTAAGTGGCTACCTAAGACTTACACTGTTGCGTTTGACAAGAACACAGGCACGCAAGGTGAGATGACAAACCAAAGACGTGAGAAGGGTGACACGCTAAGGCTCACCGCAACAGCATTTAAGAAGATTGTTGACAATAAAGTTTATGGCTTCACTGGTTGGAACACAAAGCCTGATGGAAAAGGTGTTTCTTACAGCGATATGCAAACTGGAGACATTGAAGGCAATCTTGGTGACACGATTACACTTTATGCTCAATGGACAGAAAAACCACTTGGCGAGTATTGGATTGCTGCTTCGAGTAAGATAATGGCTGGCAGCGCCGTTAACACTACAAAGAACGCTGTTTACAACAACGTTCATACAAGTGTTATCAAGACGCAAGAGCAAATTGAGGCAGACATGGCTGTTCTACATGCGGGAACAAGTAATGACAAATATGAAAGCGTCAAGAAAGAGTATACAGACATGATGAACAACGACAATTATCATCTCTATACGATGCTCACAACTTCGCAAACAGCAGCTGAAGATAACTACGTAGAGTTCAGAGTCGTTCAAGTTGGTGTTCATAAGTCTGCTGGAGACAACGTTGACCCTAACGTTTACAAAGACGACGAAGCTGCTGTAACATTCCAAGCAACGCACGTTATGCCAACGAAATATAAGATGAACACTACAAACACTAACGCTGGTGGTTGGAGAGACTCAGATCTCCGTAAGCAAATGAACGAGAGTACGGGAACAATCTTTAAGTTGTTCAGCGAGGGCTTTACTTCAAAGATTAAGCAAGTTACTAAGTGGAGCCGTGAAGGCTGCGTATCTGGCAAAGTTAGCGATACTATGGTAACTACACAAGACAAGCTTTGGCTAATGTGCACATCAGAGATGAGCTCAACTATGTACGCATCATGGCTAAAGCACAAGATGGAAAACGAAGGTCAAGAGTATGATTATTGGAAGGCAAGAAATATGCCACTGTCTGGCAACTCAGCTGTCAATACTCTAAAGTCCACCCGTGCTGGTGCTAATAACTACAACTGGTTCTGGATGAGATCTGCTGATCCTCTGAATACGCAGTACTTTACTCTTGGTGGAAATGGCGAGCTTACAAATCATGACTTGGCAGCTTGCACAAACGGACAAGTACTACCTTGCTTCGCATTCTAATTGAGAAGCAACAATAAAAAAGATGCCTGCCAAAAGTCTTGACAGGCATCTTTTCTAAATAACTCAAGCCTCTTTTCCCCCGTTGAGTTTTATCTCAGCGGGGTTTTCTTATTTATCTTTTCTAAGCAGGAGCTCCTTCTTTATTTTGTTTTGAAGAACGTTTTGCTTGTTTCTTAGCTTCGCGCTCTTGGTCGAGTGCTTTGTGAGCTTCAATTACCTGAGCTTGAGTACGCTTTTTGCCAGTCTCTGGATCAAATTCAAGCGTTAGAGACTTGTAAAATGCAAATATGCCACCAATTACTACTACGCCGAATGGCAATGCGCCGATGATCGAGATTGTTTGAATTGAGCTTAGGCCCCCAGCTAAAAGAAGAGCAGCTGCGATTGCACCCAAAACAACGCCCCAGAAGAGTTTAACAACGAGCGGAGATTCTTGACCTGGCTTTGCAAGCATCTCACAGATAACAACTGAACCAACTTGAAGGTGTGCAACAAAAAAGATTAAGAGCAGCACCATGATGAGCATAACTGTCACGATTGCTGCAGGGAATTGTTGCAATGTAGCAAAAAGACCAAGAGCAGTTGAAGTGTTGACTGCATCGGTGATTTGCGTTACACCTTGGTTGAGTGAAAAGTCAATTGCACTTCCACCGAAGACTGATAAAAATACGAAGCTGAACATGCAAGGGCACAAAGTAACGCCTAAAATGAATTCGCGCAATGTTCTGCCTCTTGAGATGCGTGCAATAAAGCCGCCTGTGAAAGGAATCCAGGCGATCCACCATGCCCAGAAAAAGATGGTCCATGATCCAACCCAGCCATTAGTTTCACCGAATGTATCGAGATAGAAACTTTGTGAAACTAAACTTGAAAGGTATGCACCAAAACTCTCTGTGAAATAGTTGATCAAAAATGGAGTGTTGCCGATGATGAAGATGATTAGTGTTAGAACAATCATGACCCAGATATTTAGGTTTGAACAAAACGAAATAGCTTTGTCAATGCCGCCAATAAATGAGCCGATGACAAAGATAAGCGTGCACCCTACGATGATCGCAACTTGAACTGTTGTCTCTGACGGAATGCCGAATTGATATTCAAGACCACCTGCAACTTGCATAGCACCAAGGCCGAGAGACGTGGTGACGCCAAAGACTGCTACGATGACAGCAAGTGAGTCGAGGATTCTGCCGAATGGACCTTTTGCTGTTTTTACACCTACGAGAGGTTCGTAAACGCTAGAAATTACAGCAGGTTTGTTGAGTCTGTGGGAAGTGTAAGCAAGAGCACCACCGATGGCAGCGTAACCAACCCAAGGAGAAATTCCCCAATGCAAGAAGCTGTCCTTGAGTGCTTGCTTTGCTGACTCAATGCTTGAGCCGTCACCTGTTGGGGGATTTAAGAAGATACTCATAGGTTCAGCAACTGAATAAAAGAGAAGTCCTACTCCCATACCTGCAGTAAAGAGCATAAAAAACCATTGACCAAACTTGTGCTGAGGCTTCTCGTCATCTCCTCCGAGTCTGACGGTTCCATACTTCGAAAATGCTACGAAATATACGAACGCCATACATGCTACAACGC
>CAVFJE010000148.1:0-6116 GCA_963622845.1 Dialister sp. CAG:486 | reverse complement strand
CTTTTAGGTGCAAAAGCTCCGCACACTTCCTCTCCTCAAATGTGTGACAAGCTGTGATTACTGTAGCTTGTTTTTCGGAGCTTTTGCTTATCTTATTATGATTGGCACAATTGTTTGATTGAAGGGCGAAAAGCTGTTGGAAAATAAAAAAGGAATTATCAAGATTTCGATTTTTGTAGTTATCATAATTGCTATCGTTTTGCTAGATAGACAATTTGGTTGGAGTACTTGGATAAGCAATAGTGACAATCTTGCATTTCTAAAACAACTAGTCAATGATAATATCGTTGCTGCCTTTCTAATCTATTGTGCAATCACGATAATTGGTTGCGTTGTGCTAGCTCTACCTGGGCTTTTCTTTGCACTTTTGGCAGGTGTTGTTTTTGGTCCTGTCCTTGGAATTGTCGCATGCGATGTGGCCTGTACACTTGGTGCAATGGGAGCTTTTATCGCTGGAAGATATTTTCTCAAAGATTCCGTAAAGCCACTTCTTAAAAAATCGAAAACACTAGAGAAACTCTTATTTTCAGGAAGCGAAAAAAACGACCTCATCTTGCTCATGATTACGAGAATGATTCCGATTTTTCCTTACAACTTGCAAAACTTTGCTTATGGTATCACAGATATTGATTTCGCAAAATATTCCATCTTTACGTTCCTGTTTATGATACCTGGCGTTTCTTTCTTTACTATCGGCGCTGCAGGTCTTACCGCAGGCAACGACGCTTGGATTTACTATTTGACTGCTGGAGTTCTTGCTATTTTAGTAACTTTAGCAGGAGTTTTAATTAAGAAGAAGTTCTTAAATGGCGAAGAAGTGCAAGCTCAAGAATAAGGCAATTCTATTCACTCGGATCCCCGTTCCTGGTAGATGCAAGACGCGTCTAGCAAACGTTTTGTCTGATGAACAATGCGGTGAGCTAAGCAAAGCTTTCATTTTCGATGAGCTAGATGTTTTGGATCGAGTATGCGATGAGGTTTTTGTTTATTACGATGCTCCACCTGATATCGAAAAACTTGCTTTCCAAAACTTTAAGACGCTCGTAAAACATGACAGGCATGAGATAAAAGCCCAGATGGGTAGTGATATTTTTGAGAAGATGAGCAATGCTTTCAAGGATTGTTTTGAAGCGCGAGGGTCTGCCAATTATATTTTGGTAGGCAGCGATTTGCCAACTCTCGATGAGTTGACTGTAATCGAGAGCTTCAGAGATCTTGAATCTAGCGACATAGTGTTGCGCAGGTCTGTTGATGGAGGGTACTTCTTGATTGGCATGTCGCGCTTTAGCGACGTTCCTTTTTCTATTGATGCTGTAGATGGTGCCTCAGATGTGGCAGACAAGACGACTGAAGCTGTGCTTCGAGGGTCGCTAAGCGTGTCTTCGATGACACAAAGCGATGTTTTTGATATCGACACACAATATGATTTAGACTTATTGATAAAAAATAGAGAGAGGCTGCTTAATAAAAGCTCTAAAACATTTGCCTTTTTAGAGAATTTGGTGACATCGAGTGAGGTTTAGTTATGAGTCTAGGAATGAAATTGATGCTCTGGGAAAAAGATAATTACAAATTCAAGAATTATCGTCATACGCATTTCAAATCTGTAATTATGCCAGGATGTAATTTTTCGTCTTTTTTCCCTAATTGTACAAAAGAGTTGATGAGGATAGCTGACGATAATAACATGGGATATCTCTATGAATGTTGCGGAAAGCATATGTCGGAGATAGGCTTAAACGACAGAGGAGTTGCTTGTTCTGTACGGATTGGGCACAATCTCGAGAAAAATGGAGTCGAAGAGCTGGTTTGCTGTTGTCCCAATTGCTATCATTACATGAAAGATAAAATCAACATCCCCATCGTTTCGATTTATGCAAAATTGCGAGAACTTGGGATTGGAAATAAAATCGTTTCGGAGCAGATACCTATTTTTTATCCTTGTCCAGAAAAAGCTTCAAATTTCGAGATTTTAGAAGAATTGAAGTTTTATCTTGACGGCGAGATAATAGATCCCTTGACAAAAAAGATACCTTGCTGTCATGTAAATCAAAAGCGAGCAGCAGAGAAGCCAGAGCTTCAAGGTAAGCTTATGGAAAATGTAGTCAAGACGTGGGATAGAGATTTTTATACTTATTGTGCTACGTGTATTTGCTACTTTGGAAGAGGCGGCGTATCAGGTGCTAGACATGTATTGCCTGAAATTCTAGGAATTGACGAACCGTTCCCTGGTGGTTGCAAACCTTGGCTGAATAGAGCAAAGCTAAAATTCATTTGATAAGAGTGAAAGTTTCAATCATAATACCAACATACAACGAAAGTGCAATCGTAGACAGATTCCTAACCTCTTTGAGCGAGCTGGATGAGGATGCGGAAATTATTTTTGTTGATGGTGGATCTTCAGATGATTGTTGTGAAAAGATTGAGAGTTATTGCCTATTCCATAATTCTCGTCTCTACATATCTGATAAAGGAAGAGCGACGCAGATGAACTTTGGTGCAAGTAAAGCAAGTGGAGACGCTTTATTCTTTTTGCACTCTGATTCATTTCCTCCAAAGGGGTGTATAAGTGAAATTAAGCGGGTTTTAAAAAAGTACAATTGGGGATGTTTTGGTATTCGTTTTGAAACTAAAGATCCGTTGATGAAGATTTGTCAAATTATCTCTAACAATAGAATTCGAGATAGAAAAGTAGTTTTCGGAGATCAAGGAATATTTATTAAGCGAGAAACATTCTTTGAAGTCGGAGGCTTTCCTGTACTTCCAATCATGGAAGATTATCAATTTTCTTTGACAATGAAGCAAAGAGGCGAGAGAATAGGCATTGCAAAAGGTCTTATAACTACATCTGACCGCAGATACGAACGCGGCAAAAAACTTTCAATTATGTGGAAGATGAATAGATTGCGCAAGCAATATAGAGATGGGGTGGATATAGATGCGATTGCCGATCAATATAGAGATATCAGATGAGCAACGCTAAAGTTCCCACTTTATAATCGTCTTTCCGCTTTCTTTATTTGCATCAATGGAGAATGCGCGCGAAATATCAGCGACAGACTTTATCTCGATTATTTCATTGACAAGCACCGAGAGATATCTTAAAACTTTGTCATTATCTTGAAGAAAATTAACGACATGTTCAAAGTCGCAGCCACAACTCCTAGATGAGCCAATTAAGCGAAGACCTTTCTCTAAGACCAAACGAGTGAAAATTGGGATTGGTGCTTCGCTGACACCAAGAAGTGAGATTGTGCCTTCAGGATTAATCGAATCAATTATTTGTGATATTGCACTTGTAGAACCTTCTGCGCCACAACATTCAAATGCGTGGTCAACAGGCACTAAATCTTGGGCGTCGTATGCAATAATAGTTTTGTCCGCAAATGAAAAATTTGCTAGCTTGTTTTGGTTTCTTCCATAGATTATGATTTTAGAGTCAGGGAATTTGGCACGCAACAACAATGCGACTATATATCCAAGATTACCGTCGCCCCAAATACCTATCGTGCTGCATTTGTCGTGGGATAACATTTGGAATCTATTGATCGCGTGCCACGCAACTGTGATTAGCTCAATGAATGCTCCAATTTCGTCATTTATTGTATCCGGCAGAGGAACAACCCTTGAAGTAGGCAAAAAGCACAATTCTTGCATAAAGCCGTCATATCCGCTTCCACAAAATTGTGAAGAGAGAAGATAGTTTTCACTAATAACATCGTCTTTTAGAAGAGGATTGTTAGGCAACATGACAACTCTTTGTCCTGTACGATACTTTTTCGTAGCATCAAAGATGACTTCTCCTATTGCTTCATGAATGAGCGCCATAGGTAGCTTGTTTCGCATCGCAACCGCAGACCTTTTAGATTGCCAGTAGCGCTGATCCGCACAACAAATCGACATGTAAGTCGGGCGAACAACTACAGTATCGTGCTCAAGCTTTTCGCACACTTGCATAGGCTCAATTGAGTAGGGACCGACCAGTCTGTATCTTGTGTTAAGCATCTTGTCCTTGGCGTTATTTTTCTTCGTTTGTCTCTATTTCGCCCAGAAGAGCTTTTGCAATCAACATGTCTGTTGGATACGTAATTTTTATATTAGTAACATCTCCCTGCACGATAGCAACCGATCTTTCGCGCAACAGATAAGCTTTGCATGCGTCTGTGCAAAGGTCTCGCTCCTCTTGTGTCAAACTTGTGAGGATATCCTTTAGCTCACTTACGATAAAACTTTGAGGAGTTTGACCTTGATAAATGTTTTTGCGCAACGGTATCTTAGAGATTGATTTCCCGTCTCTGCTCTCAACAATAGTGTCACTAGCGGGTATAACAGTATCGCAAGCTCCATGTGCGATGACAGCATCAATGCTTTGTCTGATTATTCGATAATTGATAAACGGTCGCACAGCGTCATGAGTTACGATGATCGCATCCCTTGAGTCTGGATAATTGTCAATGATGTAATTGCAAGCATTTAGAATTGTGTCGTTACGAGACAGCCCACCTTGCAAAACTTCTATTTTGTTTGACAAAGCACTAGAGTATTTTTCGATAATATCGTGAGTTTGGTTTTGCCAAACATCAGGCGTGAGCACCAAAATTTTCTCGAACGTGTCAAAAAGTGCAAATTTGTCAATTGTATGAGAAATTATAGGCTTGTCTCCTAACATGAAATATTGTTTAGGTTTATTTGAATTTCCCATGCGAGAGCCACATCCACCGGCCAAAATAGCAGCAAATACTTTTCTATCCATCTTTTTGTAGCTCCTATTTCATAAAAGAACTTAACTTAGAACTCAAAATTATTTTATAACAAAGATGGTGTACAATAAATGTGTTGTCTTTAAAAGCGGTACAGAGAGACCGACAAGACGAATAATATCTGTCAAGAAAAGGCAGATTATTTTGTTCTATCTATTAAGTCTTTCTCTGTACTCCAAAATTAGAATTTTAGGAGGAGTATAAATGAGAAAAACCAATTCCCTAAAGTCAACAGTTTTAACGGAAGAAGAGATTGATCGAACGCTTACGCGCATGGCTCATCAAATTCTGGAGGCAAACGAGGGTGCTGACAATATAGTTTTTGTTGGGATCATCACCAGAGGAGATACGCTTGCGCGCCGTCTCAGGCACAAAGTTATGGACATTGAGGGTGCCGACATTCCTTATGGCAAGCTAGATATCTCTTTTTACAGAGACGATTTTCAAACGCACATTTCTCCAGAAGTTAAAGCAACTGACATCCGTTTCAACATCGATGGCAAAGATGTCATTTTGGTTGATGACATCCTCTACACTGGCAGAACTGTAAGAAGTGCACTAAATGCGTTGATGGACATTGGCAGACCTAAGAGCGTGCAACTTGCTGTTTTGATCGATCGTGGCCACAGAGAGCTCCCTATTAGAGCTGATTTTGTAGGCAAAAATGTACCATCGAGTGCCTCAGAAGAAGTTAGGCTTTCGCTTTTGGAAGATGACGGTCGTAGTGCTGTTGAGATTTATGAGAAATAAATAAGAGGGTAGGTGAGAATAGATGGCTTTCAATCATAAACATTTGATAGATCTCCGAGATTATTCAAGAGATGACATTATGTGCATTTTGGAAAATGCAAAAAAATTCAAAAGCGTCAACGAGCGCGCGATTAAACAAGTGCCTACACTTAAAGGTGCGACAATTGTAAACATGTTCAACGAGCCTTCAACTCGCACTCGATCGTCTTTTGAGATTGCTGAGAAGAGGCTCAGTGCCAATTCACTCAATTTTGGTGGTTCGTCAACTTCCACAGTCAAAGGCGAGAGTCTAGTTGATACTGTCGAGACGCTATGTTCATATAAAGTCGACATGATAGTTGTGCGTGACAAGCATGCAGGAGTTCCAAGAAAGATTGCTGAAGTTAGCGGCGTCCATGTGATCGATGCGGGTGATGGCAAACATCAACACCCTACTCAAGCATTGCTCGATCTCTATAGTATGTGGGACAGGTTTGGCAAGCTTGAGGGCTTAAACGTCGGCATAGTTGGAGATATCTCGCACTCGCGCGTCTGCGGATCTCTTATCCCTTCCTTAAAAATTATGGGCGCAAATGTAACGGTTGTCGCACCTCCAACTGTTATGCC
>CAVFJE010000147.1:0-14073 GCA_963622845.1 Dialister sp. CAG:486 | reverse complement strand
TCATGTCGATAGCCAGCAGAGCCATTTCATGTATCAATTCGTTTAGTTTGATGACTTTTTTCTTAAGCGTTGAGACTATCTCGGCAATTTCATACGTTTGGTGTCCAATTCTCTCAAGGTCTGTCAACATTTTCATAGCTGCTGATATTTCTCGCAAATCTCGGGCAACGGGTTGTTGTCGAAGGAGCGTTTTCATGCACAAAGATTCAAGGTCACGTTCGTAATTCTCAATCTCTTCGTAGATTGGCTCAATTTGTTTGATGATTTTAGTATCACCTACAACGATGGCGCTCGCAACAAGCTCTATTGAGCTGATGCAAGCATCTCCCATAGCGCTCAGCTGTTGACAAAGCTTTGTTAGTTGTGTATCTAGACGAGTTCTCATTTATCCAAATCTCCCTGTTATGTAATCTTCCGTCTTTCGATTAGATGGAGTGGAAAAAAGTTTTTCCGTTTTGTCAAACTCTATCAACTCGCCAAGTAAAAAGAATGCGGTTTTGTCCGAAATCCGTAGTGCTTGTTGCATGTTGTGTGTCACGATTACTATCGTGTAATTATTTTTTAGAGACATTGCTAGTTCTTCTATTCTCGATGTTGATATTGGGTCTAGTGCACTTGTTGGCTCATCCATCAATAAAACTGATGGTTTTACAGCGAGTGCTCTTGCTATACAAAGTCTTTGCTGTTGACCTCCAGACAAACCAAGAGCATTTTTCCTAAGTCTGTCTTTTACTTCATCCCAAATCGCCGCTGCCTTGCAAGATTCTTCAATTAAACAATCGAGGTCAAACTTGTTTTTAACTCCATTTATTCTTGGACCGTAAGCAATGTTGTCGTATATGCTCATAGGAAATGGGTTGGGCTTTTGAAAGACCATTCCGATCTGTCGTCTTAGGTCTGATACATCGATATCGGATGCATAGATATCCTTGCCTTCATATCTGATACTTCCTTCAACGCGCACGCCCTCAATCAAGTCGTTCATGCGATTAAGCGTCTTTATAAAAGTCGATTTTCCACATCCTGATGGCCCAATTAATGCAGTAATTTGATTATTTGCGATTTTCATACTTACCGACTTCAGAGCTTCATTTTCTCCATAAAATAGCCTCAAATTCTCTATCTCTATAATGCTTTTCATTTTTTTAATGTCCCTTATCCGTTTAATACTTCTTTGACTTTTTATAATGAATTTCTATTGCTTTAGCCCCAAGATTAACGAAGCACGTCAAAATCATGAGTAGAGCAGCAATGGCAAAGGCAATTTCAAACTCTCCTTGCTCTTTAGCATAGAAATAAAGAGATACGGTGAGCGTCGCACCAGAGTTGAGAAGTCCGTCAAAAAATCCATATAGAGCATGGGCTGTGCCCGCAGTGAAAAGAAGGGCTGCAGACTCACCTAGAATACGGCCAACGCATAGAATGCAGCCAGTCAAGATGCCATCAATGCAATTTGGCAATACAACAGTCCTTATCATATGCCACTTTTCCGCACCAAGGCCTAGCGCTCCTTCTCTATAACTATCTGGAACAGTCTTGATGGATTCCTGTGTAGTGCGCATAATGGTTGGCAAGTTCATAATAACGAGCGTCAAAGCACCAGCCAATATTGATGTCTTTAGACCTGCAAGTTCGCTGAAAATCAACATGCCGACAAGTCCATAAATTATAGAAGGGATGCCAGAGAGTGTTTCTGCTGCGTACTCAATTAGAGCAACTATACGCTTGTTTTGTGCATATTCGCATAGATATATAGCAGCACCAACGCCGAGTGGCAAAACAAATGCAAGAGTTGCAAGAATTACGTAGATCGTCGATAAAATGTCTGGCAAAACTCCAATTCTCCCTGACAAATAGCTTGGCTTTGTCAACAAAAGTTCCCACGTGACGGCAGGCAGGCCCTTAGCCAAGACATAAATTATTAGGAATGCAACTAACGCAAGAGTAACTATCGCAGCGAGATACATCAAAGCTTTTAGTGTAATCGAGTAAAGTTCGCGAGTAGTTTTTGTATCAAATTTTGTCATACGTTAACTGTCACTCCTATTTACCTTTATCATCGCGTTTAAGGAGATAATTGAGAATTGCGTTTATAAGCATAATGAAGAAGAACAATACTAGCGCAATCGAAAAGAGGGCTTCGCGTTGCAAGCCTGAGGCGTACGACATCTCGGACGCCACTGCAGTAGTTAGAAATCTGACGCTCTCGAATATGCTCGGCATATTGGCAGCATTGCCAGAGACCATGATAACTGCCATTGCCTCACCAATAGCTCTGCCTACTCCAAGCACGATTGAAGCTGCAATTCCTGAGCGAGCGGCTTTTATTGAAACCTTAAAAGAAGTCTCAATTTTGTTTGCTCCTAGTGCAAAGGACGCATCTTCATATTCTTTTGGAACGCTATCGAGTGCCGTTACCGAAACTGAGATTATAGAGGGCAAAATCATAATTCCCAGCACCACTATTGCAGCGGCTAAGCTAGCCCCATCTGACAAGTTGAAAAGTCTTGCTATTAGTGGGACTAAAACTAGCATACCTACCAATCCATAAACTACTGATGGAATTCCAGCTAGCATATTGACTGCGAATGTGAGCACACCTTTTATCTTTGGTGGCGCAAATTTCGACAAGTAAATTGCCGTTAAAAACCCGATCGGAACTCCTAGTATTATTGCTCCTGCAGTCCCTGAAATTGAAGTTAATATAAAGGGAAGGATACCGTAGCTAGGACTTTCAGACGTTGGCGACCAATCTGTGCCGAAGATAAAATCAAGTATTCCTATCTTTTGGATTGCAGGCAGCCCCGACACTACTAGATATATTGAAATTAAAAGCACGCATCCGACCGTTACAAGCCCAAGACCAAGAAAAATTGCGTGCACTATTTCTTCAAGCTTCTTCACGTTTTTATCTCTAAGCTAGAGGAATGGCGCCTGCTTTAGTTATTAGGTCTTTGGCTGAACTGCTTGTTACGTAATCAAAAAACTTTGATGCTGTCTCGCTAAGTTCGACCCCCTCTTTGGTGACAAGAACAAATGGACGCTGAATTTTATAAGTTGAGTTTTTTATAGTTTCCTCACTCGGCTGAACGCCGCTAACTTTAATCGCATTGACAGAGCTTTTAACGGAAGCTAGGGAAGCATACCCAATAGCTGCTTCGTTTTGAGAAATCGTAGTGATAACGTCGCCTGTTGACGTTAGCTCTTGTCTATATTTACACTCGTCTTCAATGTCCAAGATTGACTCGAATCCATCTCTTGTACCGGACCCAGCCTCTCTGCCTATCAGCACTATGTCACCGTCTTTGCCACCAACTTGCGACCAATTTGTAATTTCTCCTTTGAAGATAGACGCAAGTTGTGCTTCGCTAAGATCATCTACGCCATTATTCGGGTTTACGATGATTGCAATGCCGTCAAGTGCCAATGTCGTTTGCTTTAGCCCCGATGACAATTCTTCCGATTTAAGAGACCTAGAAGAAAGACCAATGTCACATCTTCCTTCTTGAACTGCCTTAATGCCTGAGCCTGACCCAGTTGGGTTGTAAGTAAATGTTGTGCCAGCATTTTCCTCCATGAATGCTTCCCCGAGCGTGTTGATGACTTTCTCCATAGATGTTGAGCCATCTGTTGAGACAGTTTTGGAAGCAGAACTCCCAGAGGTCGATGTATTTGCGCACCCCGCTAAAAATACGAAAGTGCAAAGTACGAAACTTAAAATGCAAACTTTTAACTTCATCTAATCTTTCTCCTTTTAAGATAGCTTATGAATGAGAACAAAACGCGCTAGTTCCCGCTTAATTCAAGAGCTTAAGAGAAGTTTGTAAATGCCACTTAATCGTTAAGTAAAGGTTGTGTAAAGATTGATATTAAAAGTTTTAGGCTTTCTACATTAATGCTTGCTCACTATATAAAGTGCTAGATAGAGCAAAAATTTTTGTAAAATTAGATAGCTGAATTATTTTTTGACATTAGAAAGAAATTTTTGAAAATGAAGCATTATGAGCCTAGTATAGTTGAAAGCGAAATTCAAAAAGCTTGGGAGGAAGTAAACGCAAATCACGTTGATGAGACTTCCGATAAGCCAAAGAAGTATATTCTTGAAATGTTCCCTTATCCAAGTGGGGATATTCATATGGGGCATGTGTCCAATTATACGTATGGAGATTGTCTCGCAAGATTTTGGAAAATGAAAGGGTATGAGGTTTTACATCCTATCGGTTGGGATGCTTTTGGACTCCCTGCTGAGAACGCTGCGATAAAGCACAACACGCATCCAGCAAAATGGACGTATCAAAACATCGACACCCAACTCGCTTCATTTAAAAGAATGGGATTTTCCTATGACTGGGACAGAACAGTTAAAGCCTGTGACCCTGAGTACTATAAGCATGGCCAAAAACTCTTCCTTGAATTTTGGAAGCGTGGCCTTGTTGAGAGGCGCCAGTCGCCAGTTAATTGGTGCCCAAAATGTGAGACTGTGCTAGCTAATGAGCAGGTAACAGAGGGCGTTTGTTGGAGATGCGATAGCGTGGTTGAGAAGAAAAACTTGACGCAATGGTATTTCAAAATCACCGATTATGCCGAAGAGTTGCTGACCGACCTCGATAAATTAGAGGGATGGCCTGCCAACGTTAAGCAACAACAAGCAAATTGGATTGGTAAATCAGAAGGTGCCAATGTCGATTTCGTCGTTGGGAAGTGTGAAGGGGTTAGCACCCCTGCTGATGGCAAGACAATCACGGTTTTTACGACGAGAGCAGACACTCTTTTTGGATGCTCGTTCTTCGTGCTGGCGCCTGAATACGACGGTCTCTACGACTTAGTTCATGGAACAGAATATGAGAGTGAGGTGCTCAAGTTTGCCGAGGCTGCAGCTAAAGTTAGTGCTGTCGAGAGAGCTTCGGGAGGACGAGAGAAACATGGCGTCTTTACAGGAAGATATGTTAAAAATCCAGTTAACGATGAGTTGGTGCCTGTTTGGGTAGCAGATTATATTGTTGCAGATTATGGCACAGGGGCAGTTATGGCAGTTCCATGCGGAGATCAAAGAGACTTTGAATTTGCTAAAAAATACGACTTGCCAATCATTCCTATCATTCTTGAAAAAGACGACGAACTTTATGATGAGTTAAAAGACGAACAAAACAGAGTTGTTACGTCTGTTGATTGGCAACAAGCTATGGAGGCGACAGGTACGCTAGTTCAAAGTGGTCCCTACACTGGTCTTCAAGGTGGAAAGCATAGCGAGGGCGAAGAGAAGATAGTTGAAGATCTGGAAAAGAGTGGCAAGGGAAGAAGGACGACGGAGTACCGCTTGCGTGATTGGCTAATCTCAAGACAGAGATATTGGGGAAATCCAATCCCGGCCATTCATTGCGATAAGTGCGGTGTAGTGCCAGTTAATGACGAAGATCTTCCAGTTTTGCTGCCCGAAGATATCGATCTTTCAAAGGGTGAGACGCTCGCCACTCATAGAGCTTTTGTACAGTGCAAATGTCCGCGGTGCGGTGCGGAAGCAAAACGAGAGACCGACACTATGGATACATTTACGTGTTCTAGCTGGTATTATCTTCGTTACGCAGATCCGCATAACGAGCGAGAGCCATTTTCGAGAGAGCAAGCGAACAAGTGGCTGCCGGTCGATCAATACATTGGTGGCATTGAACACGCGATTTTGCACCTACTTTATTCGCGTTTTTATACGAAGGTTATGCGAGATTGCGGAATGCTTGATTTTGATGAGCCTTTTGAAAATTTGCTCTGCCAAGGCATGGTTCTAGATAGCAATGGCGAGGTGATGAGCAAGTCGAAGGGCAACGTAGTCAGCCCTGAGGAGATGATTGAGAAGTATGGCGCTGATGCTGTTAGAGCTGCCGTTCTTTTTATGGGACCACCTGATAAAGAGAAGCTTTGGAACGAAGATGGTTTGGCGGGAATGTATAAGTTCTTGCGCCGCGTTTGGAGGCAAGTAAGTGATCTTTTGGGTAAGGCAGATGAAGAGTCTTTCTTTGATGACAATGCGCCGAGCTGCGATGTTAAGATTAAGGACGATTTGATTAGAGCGAGGCATTGTGCCGTCAAAAAAGTGACGAGTGACTTTGAGCGCAACAATTTTAACACTGCTATTGCCTCTATCATGGAACTTTCTAATACTCTAAGTACATTTTTGCGCAGCACAAGTGCCGATGTGAGGAAGAATGACAGTGATCTCAATGAATTGTCGATCGACGTTGCAAAGACTATCACGAAGTTACTCGCGCCGATGACTCCTCATTTCTCGGAAGCTCTTTGGAGAGCTCTAATCGCTGAGAGCGGCACTATTCATACACAAGAGTGGCCAGATTTTGATGAAAGTCTTACAATCGCTGATGAGATTGAGATAGCAGTTCAGCTGATGGGCAAAGTCAAGGCAAAGATTAAAGTGCCAGCTGATTGTCAAGAGAGCGAGGCGCTTAGTGCAGCGAGATCAGCGATATCCGATTTGCTAGAAGGTAAACAATTGGTTAAAGAGGTTTACGTAGCAGGTAGACTAGTCAATATCGTTGCAAAGTAGCTATGCCTTTGATATAATTTTCTTCAGAAGAAGAGAATTTATAAAGGCACGTATTCTATATGTCGGTTAGGTATGATTTAAAGCAATGTGACACACACCTTGTTCGCAAGCTGACGCAAGAGCTAAAGATGCCGCACTTCTTGGTGTCTATTCTAGTGTCGCGCGGTTTTAAGTCAAAAGAAGAGATCGAGAAATTTCTAACGCCTGACATTAATCGAGATTGGCACAACCCACTACAGATCGATGGCTTGCAAGAAGTTGTCGAGCGAATAGAAGACGCTATCAAGTCTGATAGGCGCATTGCGATATTTGGCGATTTTGATCTCGATGGAATCAGCTCAACAGCTATTTTGACGCGCGCTTGCAGGGCGCTAGGTGGTCATGTAACGCCGTTTATACCTGATAGAGCAAGCGAGGGTTATGGTATCTCCTACAATGCCTATCAACGTTTGAAAGTTGCAAAGCCTGACCTTATCGTCACAGTTGATTGCGGTATCGCCAATGGCGCGGAAATTGAAAAGATTGTCGCAGCTGGAGTTGAAGTCGTTGTGACCGATCATCACGAAGCAAGCGATCTCTTGCCACATGACATCCCTATCTGCGATCCTAAGTATAAAGGTAGCAAAGAAGATGCCATTCTAGCAGGTGCAGGAGTGGCTCTTAAAGTCGTGCAAGCTTTGGGGAGTCGCTTCGGTTTTCCACATTTGTGGCATTCGTATCTCGACTTAGCAACACTTGGAACTATTGCCGACATGATGCCTATGATCGGTCAAAACCGTGCACTTGTTTGTGCGGGACTTGAGAGAATAAGAACGAACACTCGGCCATGCATTGAAGCTTTGCTTGAGGTAACTGGAACCAACCCTGCTGATATAACAAGTTCGAATATTGGATTTTCGCTTATACCGCGCTTAAATGCAGCGGGAAGGATGAGCGATGCAGACGTTGCGCTAAATTGTTTACTCAGCGATAGCTTCGAAGAGGCCAAAGAATATGCGATGCGTCTCGACGAGCTAAATTCAAAACGTAAAGGCATTGAATTAGAGCTTCAAGAAATTACTTTTGACAAAGCGCAAGAGGTTTACGAAGGCCAAAGAAGCTTAGTCATTGCTGGTGAAGGTTGGCATGAAGGCGTTAAAGGCATCGTTGCCAGTCATTTAGTTGAAAAATATGGAGTGCCCTCTATTCTTTTTTCCATTGATGGAGACATTGCTAAAGGAAGTGGCAGGTCTAGTGGAGAGATCAACCTTTTTGAAGCAGTCGATAAAGAGAGCGATTTGATGATCAGACATGGTGGTCACAAAAGTGCGGTCGGGATCACAATTCCTACGAAGAACTTGCCTGAATTTGCAAGAAGACTTGAAGAGGCTCTTGCAGCGTATCCCGAGGAAGCGTTCAAGAAAAGAGTTGAGATTGACACTGTGGTGTCGCTCGACGAACTCACTCTCGAAAATGTAAAGTTGCTCGAAAAAATAGGCCCCTATGGTCAAAATAATACAGTGCCTCTTCTTTTGGCGAAAAACGTCACAGAGTTTGAAGGTCGAGCAGTTGGTCAAAATTCAAATCATTTTCTTTGCAAGCTCTCTAATGGTCAAACAAAGATCCCATGCATAAATTTTAATTGCAAGAATATTGATAAGCTTTTGGCAACTAATGCAGTCTGTAATGCCATTATTACAGTTGAAAGTGAATGTTTTAGAGGCATAACGGCAGTTAAAGCGAAGGCGGAAGAGATTTTGCCACTTTCAGAGTGTCCTGCATTATCTTCGCTTTGTAGTGATGAGACAGTCGAGTTTATCGATGACTTGTTTAAGAAGGATGATTTTCGTTCCATTAGTCCACAAGCAGGAGAACCCTCGCGTCTTGATGTAAATAGAGAGCATTTCGAAGAATTGGCGAGTGTTAACCCAGAAGAGCTCGAGCGCGAAATAATTAGGGCAATTATAGGTGATGGAGAGCTACATCATACTCAAAGGGTCATTTTAGAAAGACTAAAAAATCACCAATCGACGCTCGGCGTTATGGCAACCGGTCGCGGCAAGTCTCTTATATTCCAAACTTTTGCTGCACTAATCGCACTTAGAGATGGGCAAGCGAGTATATTTGTCTATCCTCTGCGTGCTTTAATGGCTGATCAAGCGTTCCATATAACTCACGCATTTGAAAAATTTGGGCTTAAATGTGCTGTTCTAAATGGGGAAACTCCACAATCTGAAAGAAACAACATTTATTCTTGCCTCAAATGCGGAGAAGTTGACATCGTGCTTACAACCCCAGAATATTTGAGTTTTCACGTTAATGAAATTGCTCAAAGCAACAGAATTGGATTTCTAGTGGTTGATGAAGCTCACCACATTGGGCAGGCTAGAGCAGGTCAGCGCACTAGTTACCTTCAGCTCGGTGATATCACGGAGCGACTAGGGCACCCCGTTGTGTTAGCAGTTACAGCTACTGCTCCCGAGAGTGTCGCACAAACTATTAGAGAGACGCTACCGCTCACTTGTGAGGTGATGGATGAAGCTTCCCGTGATAATCTGCATATCAATGACCAAAGAAATATCGCGCATAGAGACGACTATTTGGCTCAATTAATTGCAAGTGGCGGCAAGTCTGTTATCTATGTAAATTCAAGAGAGCAATCTGTGGCAGTTGCCAGGCGCGAGCGTCAACGTGTTCCACAATTGGCACCCTACATTGGCTTTTACAACGCTGGACTTTCAAGAGAAGAGAGGAAGCGCGTCGAAGACTTGTTTCGAGCAGGCGAGATTCAAGTGCTCGTCGCAACATCTGCATTTGGAGAAGGAATTGATATTCCAGATATTAGAAATGTAATTTTGTACCACATGCCTTTTAATGAAGTTGAATTCAACCAAATGGCAGGCAGAGCAGGCAGGGACGGTAAAAATGCCTGGGTTCACCTTCTTTATGGCAAAAGAGACGCGTCGATAAATGAAAATATCTTGAAAGACATGACACCTGAGAGAGAAATTATGGCAGTGGTTTATCGCGCTCTTTGTGAAATGCAAAACCGTACTTGTGATGAAGTTTTCGATTTCACCATTGATGATATGGTGTCTCGACTCTCTAGAGTTAAGTTGCGCGGAAAGGAATTTGCCGTTTCAAGTAGTGCAATAGGTTGTGGACTAAGTGTCTTTGACGAACTAGGACTTATTACACGTTCTTCTACTTTTACGGATGGGGTCACAGTGCACAAGGTGAGTGTTGCCAGTGGTGAGAGCAAAGTTGATTTAACAGATTCTGCAAGATATTGTGAAGGTTTGAGCGAGATTTCAAATTTTGAACTGTTTCGAGAGTGGGCACTTAATTCAACGGTAGAGCAATTAACTTATCAAGTTACACATCCTATAACTCCAAATGGAGGAGGTGAATAATTATGACTTTTGATTCGATTTCAGCAACTCCTGAAGTGAAGAGTCCTGATGAATTATTTTCTGAACTTAAAGAGCTTTGTTCAGATTACATGGATGCTGAAGAGCTAGACACGCTTGATGAGGCATATCATTTTGCTCTTGTCTACCACAAGGACCAGAAACGAAAGAGCGGCGAGCCTTATATCACACATCCTATCAGTGTTGCGATTATTTTGGCAGATTTGCGTATGGACGTTGAGACTATCGTAGCAGGTCTTTTGCACGATACGGTCGAAGACACTGAAGTGACTACAGATGAGGTCGAGGAGAAATTTGGCAAAGACGTCGCCACTTTGGTTGAAGGCGTGACCAAAATTACACGAATTGAAGTTAAGACATTGACAGACGAGCAAGCAGCTACAATTAGAAAAATGCTCGTTTATATGGGTGAAGACATTCGCGTTATCGTCATTAAATTGGCAGACAGGCTTCATAATATGAGAACTTTGAGAGGTCTTCCAGAGGACAGACGACTTTTCAAGGCACGAGAGACGTTAGAGATTTACGCTCCGATTGCACATCGCCTAGGAATTGGCTCAATTAAGTGGGAGCTTGAAGACCTTGCATTTTTCTATCTTGAGCCATCGAAATATAACTTGTTGCAGATTCGCGCGCCGATCGTGAGGCATACTTAAATGACGTTGAATCTCAAATTATGGAGGAACTTGATAAGGTTGGCATCAAAGCCAGAATTATGGGACGACCCAAACACCTCTATTCTATCTATCAAAAGATGAGGAAGAAGGGAAAAGGATTCTCTGAGATTTATGACTTAATCGCAATTAGGCTAATCGTCAACGACATCAAAGATTGTTATGGAGCTTTGGGAGCTGTCCATGCCCTTTGGTCGCCAATTAGTGGTCGATTTAAAGACTACATTGCAATGCCGAAGCACAACATGTACCAGTCACTTCACACAACTGTGATGGGTCCCGCTGCTCGTCCTTTGGAGGTTCAAATTAGAACTGAAGAAATGCATCGAGCTAGCGAATATGGTGTTGCTGCTCATTGGCGATATAAAGAAGGCGGCGGGAAGGTCTCAAAGCATGATCTGGAAAACCAAATCACGTGGCTGCGCGAGATGATTGATTGGTCAGGTGAGAGCGAAGACTCGCGCGAGTTTCTAAAGGACCTAAAAATTGACCTTGAAGACGCTGATATCTATGTGTTCACGCCAAATGGTGAAGTAAAAACGCTTAGAGCTGGGTCGACGCCAGTGGATTTTGCTTATGCAATCCACACTGAAGTTGGTCACAAGTGTGTAGGAGCTAAAGTCAATGGCAAAATTGTGCCTTTGTCGCACAAACTTGCTACAGGAGATCGCGTTGAGGTTTTGACATCAAAGAATGGCTCGCCATCTATGGATTGGCTAAGTTTTATCAAAACACCTTCTGCTAGAAACAAAGTTCGACAATATTTCTCGAAGATAACAAGAGACAATGACAAGATTGAAGGTCGTGAAAAACTATTGTCTGTCATGCGCAAAAGTGGCTTTGGTTTGTCTAATGCACGCACAACTAGAGCTTTGAGATCCGTGGCAGAAGAGCTTGGGTACGCTTCAGAAGACGCAATGTTTGTGCAAATTGCAAAGAATAACGAAAGTGCCGAGCACGTTGCATCGAGACTATTAAAGATGCTTGTTGACAATGCTAACGAGGACGAAGAGAAGCCTTCTCTTGGCTCAGGGTCATCATCTGTGGGTGAGGCATTTAAGATGCTCACTAGTGTTAAGCGCCCTAAGAAGCACGAAGCACACAGCTCGAATGGCATCGTTGTGAAGGGAATTGACGATGTCATGGTTCGACTTTCAAATTGTTGCAAGCCTGTTCCCGGTGATGAAATCATCGGTTTTGTTACAAGGGGTCGCGGAGTAAGCGTTCATAGGGCTGACTGTCCAAACGTCAAAGATTTGATGAACACACCCGAGCGCATCATTAGCGTTGAGTGGGAGAGCAGTGAGGCGAGAAACGCTTTCTATAATGTAGAAGTTGTTCTAACGGCAATGGATCGCCTTAATTTACTTCTAGATGTCACTAAAGTTTTTGGAGACCTTGGCATCAGCGTGACATCGTGTGAGACGAAGACTGAATCTGCTAATATCTATGAGATGAAGATAGGATTTACCGTGTCTAATTTGTCGAATGTAGATTTTGTTATACAGAACTTAGAGAAGGTTGAAGGTGTCTTCGAGGTTGAGAGAGCGTTGCCGTCTCACAATACGAAGAAGAAAAAGAAGAAAGGGTAGGTGTCTCGTGTTTGATCTTGGAAAAGTTAATGTTGTAGAGGGTGTCTGTGTTGACATCGAATGTCTAGTTCTTGGCATTTTGTGCAACAATGTTTATATCGTAAGCGACGGTGTGGGCACATTTGTTGTTGATCCGAGCTGTGAGCCAGAAAAGATTTTGGATGCTCTCGGGAGTCGCAAGCTCGATGCCATAGTTCTCACGCATGGTCATTGGGACCATATTGGTGCAGCTCAAGCACTAAAAGATAAAACTGGCGCATATACAATCGTCCACGAAAATGATAAAGAGTGGTGTGAAAAGGGCAATGCTGTAGGCACTTCCAGAAGATCTGCCACTGTTGAGATTGATAGAACGTATGCTCATGGCGATGTGCTTGAAGTGGGAGAGATGAAGTGGAAAGTTATTCACACGCCTGGTCACACTCCCGGATCGGTTTGCCTATTTAACATTCCAGACTTTGGAAATCATAAAGATGGAGCACCTGTTCTTCTTTCTGGTGACACTCTTTTTGCAGGAGGTACAGGTAGAACCGATTTTGAAGGTGGTAGTGACGAAGATATGGCAGCTTCTATGAAAAAACTAGCAAAATTGCCTGATGAGACTATAGTTTTAGCAGGTCACAAATCGCTTACTTCAATCAAGGCAGAACGAAGAGTTTTTGCAATGTTTGGTGACGAGAGGTAGGTAAGGGTCTACTCGATGCGTTGCCTAAGTCTCTTTTCAGGTTGTGGGGGTCTTGATCTCGGATTTGAAAAAGCAGGTTTTGAAATTCCTGTTGCTAATGAATTCGATTCAACTATTTTTGAGACGTATAAATTAAACCATCCAAACACATATCTGATTGAGGGCGATATAAAACAAGTAAAAATAGAGGAACTTGAAAAGAAAATTGATGGCCAAGTTGATGGAATTATCGGAGGTCCACCGTGTCAATCGTGGTCTGAGGCTGGTTCCTTGCGAGGCATCGACGATGATCGAGGCAAGCTCTTTTTTGAGTATATCCGAATTCTAAAAGAATTAAAACCTAAGTTTTTTCTTGCAGAAAATGTCAGTGGAATGCTTGCAAATAGGCACAACCAGGCTGTTCAATCAATTCTTCAAATGTTTGATGAGGCAGGATACTACGTTTCTTTGACGTTGGCCAATGCAAAAAACTATTGCGTTGCAGAAGAGCGCAAAAGGGTCTTCTATATTGGGTTTCGAAAAGACTTAAATGTTGAGTTTGATTTCCCAAAAGGCTCTACGTTTGATGACGAACTTAAAATTACTCTTGAAGATATAATTTGGGATTTGAAGGAAAGTGCTGTTCCTGTGAATATGGCATATGAGATTGCTCTGTCGATTAAGAAAGCAATTGCCAATGATGTTTAGTAGTAACAAAAATGGGCGTGCTTATGAGTATGCTGTTATCAGCGCATTGACAGAGCGTGTACAAAGAAAGTTGCCAACTCGCATAATAAAGAACGCATCTCTTCGAGCTAATAAGAATGCTTGGAATAGTCTTGATATTGAAAAGCAAAAAACTTACATTCTATCTTCAAATGCCACATTGGAAACTTTGTGTGCATTTATTAGCGAGATTGAGCATGCAAGCGACATTGATCCTAGCTTTATAAAGAGATTGTTTTCGTATCTTGTAGAAGTTAGAGATTATTACAAAATAATTAGTAGGGATGACGCAAGACTTACACTAATTGAAACTTTCAATCTAAATTCGACATTAAATAAAAGTGCAAAGAATAAGAGAGCAGAGGTGGTTGCTCCTCAGCTTATTTTGCCAACAGAACTTGTCGCAATTAAATTAAGAAAAGATTCAAAGACTACTGTTGATATTTATATG
>CAVFJE010000146.1:0-3915 GCA_963622845.1 Dialister sp. CAG:486 | reverse complement strand
CATAACCAAAATCGAGCCCTCTTCAATTCCGACTCATGACATTTTGGTAGGTGGTTTTCCTTGCGTAGCCTTTTCCCAAGCAGGAAAAAAGCTTGGCTTTGAGGACTCAAGAGGAACACTTTTCTTTAACATAGCAAAAATTGTCAAAGAAAAAAGACCAAAGGCAATCCTATTAGAGAATGTAAAAAATTTGCTGACTCATGATAAAGGCAACACATTTAAAGTTATTAAAAACACACTTGAAGACCTTGATTACGCTGTTTTTTATAAAGTCCTTGCTGCTAAAGATTTCGGTGTTCCGCAGAACAGAGAGAGAATTTACATTGTCTGTTTCGACAAACATCAGGTGAAAAATTGGAATGATTTTTCTTATCCTAAGGCTCCTAAAACGAAGACTTCACTTGCTAGCGTTCTTGAAAAAGATGTTGACGATAAATACACTTTATCGGATAAATTATGGGAGGGTCACAAGCGACGTAAGGTCGCAAATAAAAAAGCAGGAAAGGGCTTTGGTTATTCAATATTCAATGAAAACAGTTGCTACACGAACACAATTAGTGCCCGTTACTATAAAGATGGAAGTGAAATTTTGATTGAGCAAAAGGGTGCCAACCCACGAAAAATCACCCCACGAGAAGCAGCCCGCTTACAAGGATTCCCCGAGGAATTTATAATCCCTGTATCAGACACACAAGCCTACAGACAATTCGGAAATTCCGTCGCGGTGCCAGTTGTTCATGCCGTGGCTGAGGAAATGATTAAAGTTTTAGATAATGGCATCTCTTAAATCAAACTCAGCATTAATATAAAAGACTTGTTGAATAGGTTTAATCCTAATTCCAAAGCCCCTATTTCTGCCCTCTACCTGATTTTTGAGCATAAAGTGAATTTCTTTCCCAAAAGACCCCATCAAAGTATCCTTGAATTGAGTGCTCTTGGTTTGCTTTTTCTAGCCTCGCCTCTGCCCAAGCACAATATAGGGGATTTTGTTCAATTCCGATGTAGTGTCTATTGAGCTTTTTTGCAACAACAGAGGTAGTGCCAGATCCTAAAAATGGATCAAGAACAGTGTCGCCTTCATTACTGCTGGCAAGAATTAACTTTGCAATCAATTTTTCTGGCTTTTGTGTTGGATGGTCTGTATTTTCAGGCATACTCCAATATGGCACAGTGCAATCGTCCCAGAAATTGGAAGGGCATGTGTTTCGAAAATTACCTTCACCAGTCGCTTCCCAATCTTTTGGCTTGCCGTCATTTTTGTAAGGCGCAATAACCTTGCGTCTAACCATAACGTCGTCAAGGTTAAAACAGTAATCTTTCTTTGAAACGGTGGCAAACCAAATGTCTTCCATTCCATTTTTCCAATTAGTTTTGGAACCTCGACCTTTTTCTCTTTGCCAAGTTATCCTGTTTTTGACGTCAAAATATTCATCTACCAAATTCCCAATTACTAAACTCGACTTCCAGTCACAACAAACATAAATAGAAGATGTTGGCTTTAGCAGCGCCAAACAAAGTTCAATCCACTTTCTCGTGAAATTTTCATACGAGTCATTGTCAGATTCTTTGAATTTATTGCCGTGGAAATCCTTTGTCAAATTGTAAGGGGGGTCCACGATGAGCAAATCAATTGAGCTTTCTTGCAATTTGGGGAGGCACTCAAACACATCACAGCAAATTGTGATGTCTTTTTGCTCATTATTTTCTGCTAAATTTGCAAGGCTAAAACACTTCTTGAAATAGTGATTTTCTTCTTCATTAGTTAAGGTTAGAGTACGATTTCTGCTCGCCCGAGTCTTTGTTTCGCTTGAATTACTCATACAAAAAATTATCGCACACATTGCACACCTGAATATCAATTGAATTATTCTTGTTTAAGTATTAAAACCTTCACGAAGAGTATTGCTAAAACATGACTGATCTTAAGACTGCTGCATAAAAACTATAATATAAAGGGGTAAACAAATCAAGATTCAACTCAATTGAAAGATGCACATGAAATTAAGAAAACACATTGATAAGCAAAGAATTATTGAGTACACCACTATTTTCGTACTAGCGGTGATTATTAGCGTTACCACTGCAATTTTGCCAATGCTCGCCTCAGTCCCAAAGGTCGTCTACGCTAATAGTATCCCCACTTTTCTCATAAGTATGTCAATCGGACCACTTTTTGGCTCACTTTACGCAATCGCAATAAGTCTCGTCTTAAATAACATTGGGATGGGCAGCGGCACCTTGTTGTATGTTTTGCTTTTTCAAATACTTGAAGCAATTGTAATTGGCTCTATTTGGCACAAGAAAAAATTCCATATAGCAAGATATCTAATAACGGTTATTGGAGCAACTTTTATTCTTAAACCCTTTTCCTATGTTTTCTATTATCTATTCAACCAACAAATAGTCGGCTCAAAAGGTTTTCTTGGATACCTTTTTGAAATGATGGGCTCATACATATCGAAGGGATGGATTGACGCGTTTGCCCTGTATGCTACGGGAATTTTAGTTTCCTATGTTATCATTGAATTCGTCTTTTATTGTTCTGGGAAACTTATTAAAAAAAGACAAAAGTAGTCCAACTTACCGAAAGGAATTTTGAGAAAATGAAAAAGGCTATAGCTTTATTTGCTACTTTAATTCTTTGCTTCGGGTTAGTCGCGTGTTCAGGACAAAATTCATCAAGCGAGACTTCTAAGCAAGAATCTAGCACTTCGGCTGGCGAAATTGGAAAAGTTAGTATTGACAACCTCAATACATCAAGCATGCAAGTCATTGACATTCGCGACGAAGCCAATTATATCGGCTGGGAAACTAGTGATGGAAAGGGCGGTCACATCGACGGAGCTATCGACTTCCCTAGAACTTGGCTCGATATAGATCTCGATAACGAATCAGCAATTGGCACAACAATGTCAAATGAGATTGAGAGACGCTGGCTTGATCTTGATAAGCAAACTGTGCTCTACACAGATCAAGAAGTCACAGATGAAGACGCAAAAGCATTCCAAAAATTAGGTTTTAAGAATTTGTCTGTTCTTGAGGGTGGTTATGATGCTTACGTAAAAGCTGGCAAAAAGACTGATTCGCTACAAAACTATGATTTTTACGTATACCCACAATGGGTCGAGGACCTAGTTGATGGCAAGAACCCTAATACCTATAATGGGAGCGACTTCAAAGTTGTTGAAGTTTCGCTTTCAACTGAAACCGAAGAGTACGCTAGCGGTCACATTCCTGGAGCAATAAATGTTAACGCAGACAACATCGCTCACGTTCCAGGCTTGAGAGCACTGGCTGATTACGAAAACGTACCATTGGACGAACAATTGAAGTTTTGGAATAAACCATCAGATTCTGACATTCAAACGACGCTCGAGGGTCTCGGCATAACTAAAGATACAACTGTTGTGTTATATGGCACAACTAAGGCAACTACTTCAGCCGCTAGAGTTGGCGCAATTTTGAAATATGCAGGCGTAACGGACATCAGAATTCTTAATGGTGGCAAAACGCTTTGGAAAATGCAAAATAGAACTCTAGAAACTCAAGAAAATAAAGCGGAAACTGTCTCTTTTGGTGCAACTGTTCCACAAAACCCAAGCGTGTTCTATAATTATGAGGACGAGCTTGGAGTTGTTGACGATAACAATGCCGTTGTTGCCTCAATTAGAAGCTGGGATGAGTACACTTGCAAAATCAGCGGATACACATATATTGGAGACGCAGGTGACATCGCAAAATCTCGTTTCGGTTATGCTGGCTCTGACCCTTATTCCATGGAAGATTTTCGCAACGTTGACAACACAATGTTTAACTACAATCTAATAGCTGAACGATGGAATAAATGGGGCATTACATCAGACAAAAGAGTTTCTTTCCATTGCGGCACAGGCTGGAGAGCGAGTGAAACATACT
>CAVFJE010000145.1:0-5819 GCA_963622845.1 Dialister sp. CAG:486 | reverse complement strand
GTCAACAGTAGTCCTCACATCACTTAAGTTTTTATTGACTTGTTCTTGAAACCCTTGCATTTGAGTTACAAAACCAGCAAACCGCTCATCAAACTTAGCTAGTTGATCGCGCACTTCAAATCCTTGTTGGGTAAGTCGCTGCGTCAATTTATCGTCGACAATATTGCGAATTTTATCGAGTTGTTCTTCTGTATTTTTCTTACTTCTTTGCAAGAAATAAATAATTACAACGAAAAGAGCTATAGAGACAATTAATGTGACCGAAGACGTTATGGTGCTTATGTCCATAGATGACCCCTCCTATTAGAAACGCATTTTTTAATCTCTATTATAAAGTGAAAGGCTCCCCTATAAATAGAGAAGCCTTTTTGAAACTTTTAGTGTCTTAAATGGATATGTGTGTTAGAAATTTTAACCTGCAGCGCTGTCCTCTTTGCGAGCCATTGCTCCGTTGTAATCCTTAGTTCCAACAAAGATTTCTTGAGTATATGGATTGTGACCAAGCTTTTTGCTTCTGTAAATAACGTATCCAAGAGCAAGGATGTTTGCAACGAGAGCAAGCAGCGATATAACGAGATTTACATCTGGGTTGTTAACGCTTTGAACTGCGAAGATCGAATCATTTGCGAAGAATGGTACGACTTGGCAAAACATGCACCAAAGTGCAAGCGTGTTGGCACGATTTTGAATCCAACCACCCTTGTTCCAGATAAGTCCTGCAACAGTTGGAGCCAACAGAAGTGCAAGTCCGCAATACCAGCTGTGTGTTGGCAAGCAGTTGTATGTATAGCAGAAGTTCCAAATGTCGTATGAGATGATAAATACCCAAGTCATGTCAGGCCAAAGCATATCTTGTTTTTTCTTGCTGACATAAATGCCAAACCATCCCGTCATGACAAAGATGTTGAGAAGTCCAGCAATGCCATTGAAGACATTGTGCCATCCTCCATAAAGAAGAACGCCTTCTGTTGAAATCCATGTTGTTCCAAACGCTCTAACTGCACTTTCGAAGTCTGAAACTACCGCGATTAAAATGTTGATTGCAACAATTACGAATGGAAAGCACTTGAACCAATGCGATTTTCCAATCTTTCCCCATTGATATTTCAAGACCATAAATCCGATGCAACCTGCTGTGGCAGCATAGAGCTTTGCGTAGTGGAACCAACTGTTCATATCGGTAAATGTTGGGTTGCTGAGAGCCCATTCTTGCCCACTTGCAGCACCAATTGCAATTGCAATGAAATAGATTGTTAGACAACCTGGCAGTGCGAGAAAGCAAAGAATGCCGCCTGTTTTTGATCTTCTAGCAAATTCATTAGCTAGAATCAGGCATGCAAAAACAATGACCCATCCAAGCCATTGCCACGGTGCGTTAGCACCATAAACGTCAAATAACATAATCGACCTCCTTCAAAATTTACACAAATCAAACAAAACACACAAGTGTCCACTAAACACTTGAGTTTGATTATCTCACTAAATTATCTAAATTACTGGACTTTTGTTGAATTTTTATAATTTGACCATTTTTTGTGAGAATTTACGAAAAAGATGTCACACATTTTCATTTAACATGATGTTAACATTGATTAGGTTGCTATTTTGCTCGTCGAAGCAACTTGTAATTCTGCGGATAAAGCACGACTATAACTATTCATTTCTTATATGTCAAGTCTTTTTATGCCTGTGTGATATGGGCACAATTCTGCAAATTTGTCCGAATTTAGAAGATTAAAGGGAGAAATTAATGGACGCATTATTAAGCGTAAATTGGATAGCAATTTTTGTCCTCGCGCTGACGCTATTGTCTTTCAAGTTCCTTCACTTTCTATCGAAAAAAATAAAGTGGATATACGTCATGTTGTTAGCGATCGTGATTGGAGCTATCATCGGCATAGTATTTCAGTCGCCCGACAACACTTACCTTGTATGGCTTAACGTAATTGGACAGGTCTACATCAAGTGTATAACGGCATTAGTTGCACCAGTGATTTTGCTATCAGTCATCGCAGGATTAATCCAGCTAAATGACAAAGAGAAGATAAAAAGAATAGGATTTACAAGTGTTTTTTGGTTATTAGTTGCATCTGCAATTGCTATTGTTCTTACATTTATAGTTGGTGCACTAACAAATATCGGTTCAGGAGCTGGAGCAGTTTTCTCGAATTTAAGCTCTGTCACGAGCGACGAGCTTTCAGCGTATTCCGAATATGGAAAAACTCTTGATACAATCCTTATAAACTTGGCACCGAATAATGTGGCAAACGACCTTGCAAACGACAACGTCGTTGCAATCATAATTATCGCCGTAGCAGTTGCTTTTGCGTATGTCACAATTACCGAAAAAGAGGGCGAGACAAAACTTAGCGTTGTGAAAGACCTCATCAATGCCACAAAGGAAATAGTTTATAAGATACTTGCTTTCGTTATCAAACAGACCCCCTATGCAGTTTTGTGCCTCATGGCATACTCGGCAAGTCAACTTTTGAGCGATACGGAAGCTTTGACTCAATTAGTTTTGTTAATCGCACTAGTATTCATCATATGTTTAATACAGACGTACCTTACTAATGCTGTAGTGCTAAAGGTTTTTGCGAAAGTCTCACCGCTTAAGTTTTTCCGCAAAATTGCTGATGCACAAATAACTGCATTTACAACGTCAAG
Source organism: Dialister sp. CAG:486 (assembly GCA_963622845.1). GTDB lineage: Bacteria > Actinomycetota > Coriobacteriia > Coriobacteriales > Eggerthellaceae > CAVFJE01. Next base: position 3,152 of record CAVFJE010000145.1, on the reverse strand, counting down.
TAGTGTTGGCACGCTTCCTATTACTACAGATCGTCTAATTAAAAACGTTGGCGTCGAAGAGGAGGTTGCAAACTTCACAGCTCCTCTTGGTACAACGATGGGTATGGCTGGTTGCACCTGTGTGTGGCCAATTTTGCTCGTGATGTTCTATATCAATGCTACGGGAATGACTTGGGACGCTAGCCAGTACCTAATCATGGCGTTTATGTGTATGGTTTTGTCTCTTGGATCTGCGGGCATGCCTGGCGTTGGTGTGATCACTGCAGTTACGATGTTTAGTGCTGTAAACTTGCCAATTGCGGCAGTCGTTTTGTTGATGCCAATCAATAACATCACAGACATGATTCGCACAATGCACAATGTGACAAATGCAAGTGTATCCGCTGCTGTTGTTGCACGCAAAAATGGTCTTTTGCACGACGATGTCTTTAACAGCGAAGATGGTCAAATTATTGCTAACCCGTCTAAGAGCGAGGAGGTGGCTTAACATGAACAAGATTAAAAAGTCAACAATTGTTTTCATCCTAATCGCACTTGTAGCGGGAGGATTGGCAGCATGGTCAATTCCAGCTCAAGTTTCTCGCGTCAATAGTGATATCGAAAACATTGGAGATGTAGTCTATAGCGAGGCTTGCAAGCAAAAAATTGATGCGGCAGTTGATCACTACAATGCGCTAGATGAACGACTTGAATTGAAAAGTCAAGTCAAAAATCTTTGGGTACTAGATAAGGCGAAGATTGAATATTGCCGGCTTGCCATTAAGGATGCATCCGTTGCTGACGCGCGTCAAAAGGTTGACAATTTAACGAGTGCAGATATTCAAAATAAAGTCAACGCTGCAAGAGAAGTTGTTACGAAGTATCTCACATCTGAAGATTATGCTAGTGTCAAAAATTACAGTGACCTAACTACTTTGGAGACAAAATATGCCCCAAGCTCAGGTAGTTCTTCAAGCTCTGTTGATATTCCACTATGTTAGACGAAAGGAGGATAGACTAATTATGATGAACAAGCTTATTAAAACAACATTAGCAGCAACTTTAGTTTTGGGAGTTGCTTTTATGAGTGGATGTTCGAATACTTCATCTTCGAGCTCTGATAGTGCGAAAGCACAAGCGTCTACCATCGAGCTAAGTTCACTCGCTTATGATTTTGAAAAAGAGTATGCTTACGGCGATTTTAATGCCCATTCAAATGACGACACATCGCGTCAAGATGGAATTGATACATTCGACGACAAAGATATTGTATTTCAAGATATTACTTATGATCAATTGATGGATTTGATGAACAGGTCTGGAAATTACATAATTCAGCTTTCTGGTTCTTGGTGCCACAATTCGCGCGCGATGAGCCCATATGTTAACAAGTATGCTAAACAATATGGGATTGACACTGTCTACTCATACGATTTCAATCTTGATAATGGCAGCGACGGTACGTTCTTTGTGCGTATGTCTAACGAAAAAACGACGACTGGCACGAAGTACAATTATATGTATGGCGAGATGGTAAGTCGCTATCTAGCAAATTTGGATGATTGGATTGAGTACCCTTCAACTGATTCTACCGCGCTTACGTATACAAATGCACAAGGCGAAGAGACTACTGTTGGCAGGCTCCAGCAGCCAATCGTGTTGGTTTACAACAAGGACAATCAAGTTGACTACAGTGGCAAGGGCAACATTAGTGGCAATTGCCCGATTATGTACGCATTTGAGGAGATGGTTGACAAAGATTCGAAGGGTGTTTATACGAAAAAAACTGATGACGATGGCAACGCGGTTTTAGACGAAAATGGTGAACAAATTCGTGAATATTGTACTGAAGAGTACGACTCACATGTAAAGAAAATGTTTGATTTCATCAAGAACAACAACATTGAGTTTACAGAGTACACAAAACAAGATTACGTGCGTGATGCATTTAACTCGTATGGCGAAGAGATTTTCTCGAGCTCAGACCAGATCAATATTTATCCAGTGACGTATCGTCAATTAACTTGGCTATTCAAGCAAGAAGGCAACTTTGTCGCTATGATTGGTGGAGCAGGCAGTGATGAGTGTCGCGCCACAATCAAGCGAGTCAACGACTTGGCAGTTCAAAAGAAGGTGCGAGTTTACCTCTATGACCCGCAAGTCGATGGCAACAAAACTATCAAGTGGGGTTACAGCCAAGCGACTAATATTTTGAACGAGAGTTCAATTGTTAGCGTTATGTATACCTCTTTGTTAGAAAATGGACTAACAAATTTGGATGTCACTCACAAAACTGAGGGTGGCTCTCCTTTAGTGTCTGAGCCATTTTTGTTTGCATTCAATAAAGATGCTCTTGACGAAGACGGGTTCGCTGGTCCAGTTAAGAAGGGTGCAGAGCTCACCTTTAATAGCGACTCAACCTCTAGATATTACATAGGCAAAGAGTCAAATCAAAAATCGTGTGACAAAAAGATCGAGGGTGTTTTGTCTAGTTACGCAGGAGAGTAGCGCTAATAAAAGTTATTTCATGCGAACAAACAAATATATAAAGGGCACTATTGCGTGCCCTTTTTTATTGATAGGACGTGGGCATGTTGATTATGCGATAAAGTTTCAGATGCTTATGGACCAGAATAGTCATAGAATTCAGTCGGTTTTAAATAATAAAAGTGGATCAATAAACCCACTTTTATTCCAGTGCCTACGCACTCATCCGCCAAAATGGAGATTTACGGCAAAGCCTTATTTTGACTCGCAGTAGCATCTTGACTGATATCAAGATATAATAATTTTATCACTTTTATCTGGAGGTTGCTATGCAATTAAGGTCTTATAAAAATTCCGATGCAGAATATAACATTGGACTAGATGCGGGCACTGGTTCGTGTGGTTGGGCTGTTCTCGATGACAAAACGGCAGATCTTTGCCGGTTCAAAGGAAAGCCGACTTGGGGATCTAGAATTTATGATTCTGCTAGTACAGCTTCAGGCACCCGTTCAAATCGATGTCAAAGAAGACGGATTCAAAGAAGAAAACAAAGGATTTGTTTATTACAAGATCTATTCAGGGAAGAAATAGAGAAGGTTGACAAAGAGTTTTTTGAAAGATTGAATAATTCTTTTCGAGTTAAAGGGGACGAACACTATCTTGGTCCGATCTTTAATGAGAAGGGT
>CAVFJE010000144.1:0-7413 GCA_963622845.1 Dialister sp. CAG:486 | reverse complement strand
CTTTGAGCTTCTGTCCATATTCAAGATAGCTATCAAGTGTGTGAACTGGCGAGATCGTATACGAAATTGCTCCTTCGAAATGAGCTCCACAAGCTTTAATTGCCTCGGCATTATCTTCAATATTGCGAATGTCGTTAAGTGCGTCAAACACTCTGAAAACATCAATGCCATTTCTGTGAGCTGCTGCAATAAATCTGTTAACGATATCTTTAGAGTAGTGCTTATAACCTACCAAGTTTTGACCGCGAGATAACATTGCAAGGGAAGTATTAGGAGTTAGAGCCTTTATTGAGCGCAACCTCTCCCAAGGATTTTCATCAAGAAAACGAAGACACGAATCAAAAGTTGCACCACCCCAAGCCTCAATTGCCCAATATCCAACTTTGTCCATCTTTGGCAAAATTGGCAACATATCGCCAATAGTCATCCTTGTAGCCCAAAGGCTTTGTTGACCGTCGCGAATTGTTGTGTCCATTATGTGTAAATGAGGCATCTGCTAACTCCGTAAAATTTCTCTATTTCCTGACATTCCTTGACCGAGAATTCAAAGCTACACTCTCTTAATGAAACGCCCGTCTCTTGTGTCCATTTGCAAAATGTCGCCGATTTCAATAAATGTTGGCACTTGCACTTCAACGCCCGTCTCAAGCGTAGCAGGCTTCAATGTATCTTGAACTGTGTTGCCCTTAAATCCAGGCTCTGTATTAGTAACTTCTAGTTCTACAAACATAGGTGGCTCAAGCGAAATTAACTCATCGCCCGCATACATAAGTGTGGCATTATCAGATTCTTTAAGCCATTTTGCAGCGTCTCCGACTGTGCCACTTGGCATCGACATTTGCTCGTAAGTGTCGTTGTCCATGAAATAAAAATCAGCACCGTCATTGTAGAGATATTGCATTTCCTTCTTTTCAAGTCGCACACTCTCAAACTTAACGCCACTATTGAATGTGTAATCGACAACCCTTCCGCTCTTAATATCCTTTAGCTTTGTGCGGACAAAGGCACTACCTTTGCCAGGCTTAACATGCTGGAACTCAACAATTGTGCAAAGCTTGCCATTATTTTCAATACACATGCCATTGCGAAAATCGCTCGTAGAAATTTGTGCCACAGTTAACTCACTCTCTCTCCTCTATAGTTGATTTTTCTTCTTAAAATTGTGAATAAAGTATACCATACAACATTGAACCGTGCTCATCGCTACGCAGGAAGTGTTACATGTTAGTGACAATAAAAAGATGCTAAAAATTTATCGAAACTTCTTTAGAAGAAGTGAATTGCAAACGACACAAACACTAGACATTGCCATGGCAAAACCTGCAAGTGCAGGGGCTAGAATTCCAAACATTGCAAGAGGTATCATGACGCAATTATAGATGAGTGCCCAGAATAGATTTTGTTTGACTTTTCGCATAACTGCCCTTGAAAGCTCGATTGCCTCTACAACGTCGACAACCTTGTTGTGCATGAGCACTATACTTCCCGCGTCTATCGCTATCGACTTGCCGCTAGACATCGCAATGCCAACATCAGCTTTCGCAATGGCTGGAGCGTCATTTATGCCGTCACCGACGAATGCAATGATTTGCTCGTTTTCGCCACACTCTCTGATCTCATCGACTATATCTCCTTTTTGTGTAGGCAAGACCTCGCACTTTATATGATTGCGTTCAATACCTACCTTGTCTGCTATATCATATGCACGATCTGCTTTATCACCAGAGACCATCCAACAAGCGATCTTCATTTCTTTTAGCTCTTTGATTGCTCGAGAAGCATCATCTTTGATTTCATCGCCTTGAACCACGATTTCACTTTTATCATTATCGAGCACCAAGCCTGTTGTGAGAGTGCCAGTCTTATCAAAAATGACAGTCGAGATCTTGCAAGCTCGCTCCAGCATCTCACCGTCTTTAATTAAAATGCCTTTCTGTGCTCCTTTGCCCATACCAACCATAAGGGCAGTAGGAGTTGCAAGACCTAACGCACAAGGACACGCTACACATATAACGGCAATGGATGGCAAAATTGCGCCTTTGATAACTTCTGCAATGTCGGCAGTTGTAGCCATTCCCCATATTATCCATCCTATGAATGTGAGCGCAGATATCACAACTATGCACGGGACGAAAATTGACGCTATTTTATCTGCAAGTCTTTGTATTGATGGTTTGGTAGCTTGTGCGTCCTCAACTGCTTGAATGATGTGGGAAAGCTGTGTGTCAGCGCCAACAGAAGTAGCAAGAATGACCACTCGCTCCTTCAAATTCGTTGTTCCTGCGCTAACTACGTCTCCTACAGTTTTGCTTACAGTTTCTGCTTCGCCTGTAAGCATCGACTCATCCACTCGTGTTGTGCCAGACTTAACTTCACCATCCACAGGGAAGTTGTCACCACGCTCCACTATAATTTCTTCACCTGGGAAAATTTCTGACAGAGACTTTTCAACCTCGAGACCATCTGCCAAAACTTTGACTGTTTCTGGTGTGAGTTTTATAAGCTTCTCAACTGCATCGCCAGCGCTCGCTTTGGCACGATTTTCTAACAATTTACCGAGCATAACAAACGTGATCAACATACAACTCGTCTCAAAATAAGGCATGCCAGAGTTGATTGATGGGTCAACAAACGCAATGTAGACACTAAAGAAAAATGCAATGGTAGTGCCAAGTGCGACTAGCACATCCATATTTGCCATGCCAGATTTTATTGAACTTAGTGCCCCGCGGTAAAACTTTGCGCCTGCACCAAATTGAACAGGGATTGTGAGTATAAACGCAATGATATTAGTCGTAGAGTGACCAATTAAATGGTGCAAAGGCGCAATCATGCAAATCGCAACTACAACGATGGTTAGAAGGGAGCTAATCGCAAACTCAATCAAATCTCTCTTTCTTTGTCTCTTAGCTCTCGCCTTAGCGCTTTGAAGCTGCTCTAGCTTATTTTCTTCCCTGACCAGTTCGCCACTGAACGACAAATCATCAAAAACGCTCAATATTTTCTCTGGAGATGTGACTTCGCTGTCATATTCAACCATCCCCATGTTGGATGCAAGGGAAACGGATACTTGTCTGACGCCAGTGACGGCACTTAGTCTGTTCTCAATATTAGTGGCGCAATTTCCGCAATGCATGCCCTCAATAGCTATGCGTATAACTTCTTTCATGCCTCTATTCTATGTTATTTTGCTGCACTTCAAAGTATCAGTAGAACTTTGTTCGACCTCGCTTTGCTCTTCTTCTTCCTTAACGTCTTCGTCTTCGATGTCAAGAGCCATATGCTCCCATTCGTCATTTTCCAAAACTTCTTCGCTAAGTGTGGAGGCAGAATCGCCCATCCTTGAGATTGCATACAAAATAGCAGGGTACGCAGTCTCCAATCCTCTTGTGCAATCTTCACTATTAAGTCGTCTTAAGTGATTTTTGTTTGCCTTCTTGATGAGTTTTCTCATTTTGTTCATGTCTAAAATGACAGACTCAGCCAACTCGCGGTCATGATTTTTTAAAGCATTAAACGTGTTGCAATAAAGCGTAAGTACGAGACCAAAAATGTCGTTCATCTCTTCTCTTCCCTCTTGGGAGAGTTTCAACTTGCCCTCAGGTTGCTCGGAGGCAATCGTTACAATCTCTAAACATCTATCTGATACACGGGCAATATTGTTGTTGATAAGAAGCATGCTCGCAAGTTGTTCCGATTGATTTTCCGTGACAGCCGTACTTGCAAGAACAGCCGCGATATACGCAGAGATCTGCTTATGCAGCTCTGTAATTTCGAGATTTTGCTCCTTAACTGTCGCAATTGCCGCACGCCTGCCAACTTCTGCTGCCATGGCCTCTTGAGTCTTGATGAGCATCTCTTCGACAAGATCTCCGCATCTTCTCATCTCTCTGGACAGCAAATTCATCGCCGCAAGCGGCTGATTTGTGACCGACTTATTCAAGAAATGCGGCAATATTTGACCTGTTGCCTCGCCAACTCTATCTGGAATTATAGTTTGTACAATCTTGACCATGAGTGGCAACATTGGTAGCCAAACTAGGGCATTGAAGACATTAAAGAACGTGTGTGCATTAGCTATTTGCCTCGAGATGACCATATATTGCACGCCGGGTGTTAGCGCCTCGATGAAAGGTGCATAAATAGGTATCAAGAACATAAAGACGATCGAGCCTGTAACGTTGAACGTCGTGTGTGCGACCGCACATCGCTTCGCGTCTCTGCTCTGCCCTATACATGCAATTAATGCAGTTATTGTAGTTCCAATGTTGTCTCCAAACAATATTGGAAGAGCTGCAGATAGTGACAACGTCGAAGATACACCGTCGGCGGCTGGCTGAGCTGCAAAATTTTGCAACACGGCAATCGTTGCCGACGAGCTTTGCACAATTAGCGTCATTAAAGTTCCTACGCCAAGACCAAGTATAGGGACGGCGCTCACCTGTGAGATCATGTCTACAAAGAACGGGGAAGTTGCCAAAGGCTTCATAGATGTGCCCATAAGCTCGATTCCCAAAAAAAGCAAACCAAAAGAAAAAACGCCTAGTCCAGCGTTTTTAATTGTTTCCTTTCTGAAGATGAAGTAGATGATGAAGCCAACAAACAATATTGGCATAATATAGTCGCTTAGCTTAAAAGCGATAATCTGCGCAGTTATAGTTGTGCCGATGTTTGCACCGAAAATAACAGAGATACCCTGTTTTAAGCTCATTAGTCCTGCACTTGTAAAGCCAATAACCATAACAGTTGTTGCCGATGAACTTTGCAACACTGCAGTTACTAAAACGCCAGCAAGAAGTCCCATAATAGGATTTCTTGTAAGAAAGCCAAGTATTGATCTCATGCGATCTCCAGCTGCTTTTTGAAGAGCGTCGCTCATCGCTGTCATGCCGAAAAGAAAAAGAGAAAGACCACCAAGAAGTTGGAAGGCAACAGACCAAGTTTCACTCATTTAATTTTTTTGCTCCCTTAAAACCAATTTAGTCATTGTGTTGCGATATTTCCATGTTTTGACTATCTTGCCAAAATTTGTCAATAACAATTCTACAAAACATAAGATTGCTAATTTGCAACATTTTTCGAGAATTTACTTTATTTCGATGCTTAAAATTTGGGAGAAAACCCCACTTATAGCTTTTTGATATCTGAGAACAGTTGCTTTCTTGCTTCGCTGATAGCTTCTTCTCTGATTGAAGATTCTCGTGCCAAATCTCTTCTTATTCGGAAATATTCCCAGATCAAAAGCACAAAGAGAATGGCTTCGATGATCAAATATGACAAGATTGAGCCACTCAAACCCTCAAATGAGATCAACAGAACAGGTATGAAAATGGCAAAAAGAAACGTAACGAAATAGAGGCTTGTGACTTCCTTTTGTCGGCGCATAACTGTAATCACTTGATAAACGAAATCAATAGCTGCCGTAATCCCACCTGTAATAATCATGACATATGACAAGTGTCTAAATGTCTCAAAATCAACGCCATAGAGAAAGCTCATGACAGGCAATCCAATCGTTGCCATGATTGCTATCATAGCTGCTGTTATAACAATTATGATGAGCAAAATCCCGAGCAGCAAAAGATCAAATTTGCGACGCTTGGCATCGTCTTGCCAAACAGCAGACATCTTGATTATCAGCGGTTTATAAACAAGCTGTGCGATTATAAGTATCATTTGAGCTGGGAAATATAGCGCGTTGAAGTAAAGCTGAGCATTGTAGTCAAGCATCCCTTCCATGAAAATTTTAGGCATATTCTCTATTAGATTAAAGAGGAAGATAGCTATGAACAAAGGTGCAGTAGTTTTGAGCAGTTCGACTACGCTCTTGCCCTTGAAACCGCGTGATTTTGAAGATTCCATCAAAGTCAAAGGCAAGGTCACAAGTCCAAAAGTAAGTGCGGCAACAATTGCCATCGACCAGCAAGCAATAGAAGGGGATCCTGTAATCAACAACAATAGCGAAAAGAGCAAAATGGCGCTCATTGATCTAACAAATTGAGAAATTCCTGCCAGATAGAGTTTATCTACTTGTTGCAAGCGACCCTCATAGACATCGGCTAGTGCATCGACCATTCTGTAAATCATCACGCCGCATGTTACGTCCATCATCTCGCCCGAGTAACCACGCAATGTTGCATAAGTCCAACCGCAAATTAACATAAGTCCACAAGTTAACCAACGTGACACTTGATAATCTGCGAATGTGTGTTCTTCCCTTTGGTCTGAAGCTTGGTATGCTCTCGTACCGAAATTGCCGATGAACATCAACAGAAGCCCAATGACGAAAGCCATCGAAATCATGCCCGCACGCTCAACGCCAACTATCTGCGTTGAGACCATAGTTACGATGGGAAAAACTAGTGACCAAGCAGCACTTCCAATCGCATTCCATTTAAAGTCCTTCGAAGTCTTGTGGGATTCGAATTGCTCCTGCGCATCATGAAGACCGCCATCTTTCATCGCGCCCAAAACTCTATCAGCCCAATTGTTGACTAGCCGAGTAATCAAACTCAAAGGGTTTCTTCTGCGCGGCTTATGGGTATCTCTATTGTCTTGTCTGCTTCTTTGTCTTTGTGTCACTTGCTTAGTTTTAAGGTTTGCCTTAGCTTCATTCTTTTATATAATAACTAAAGTACTTTAATAACATTAATGCTTTATATGTTACGCGTATAAATACGATTAAAACACATTTTGGAAGGGCAAAGACACAAGTGGATAAAAAATACTCCTCGGCGCAAAAGCACAATACTTATGCCCAGATTCGCACCAATCCTTATGTGTTGAAATCTAGGTCTCACCACGCTTCAACTGCGCATTTACCAGGAGGGGACTCATACACAAAAACAAGAAGACTGGCTCGGAAGTTTGGCGGAATTGTAGGCGTCGTTTTTCTTGTTTGCACACTAATCTGTGTTGCAATAGTTTTAGGAGTTGGCAATAGCGACTCCTACCCAGATGCTCCCGACTCTTCTGTTGCTCAAAGCGCTTTTCAAAAGGCTCTTCCGCCAACTCTTACCTCGCATAAGTATTTATCAAATACGACCCTTTCTAATCCAAAGGTAGAAAATGTAACTGTTGGCAGAGTTGTGCGCAATACAGGCAATGGTGAATCAGGATTTTCGTGCCTCGCAAGAGCTATTGTAACGTTTGAAAACTCATCAATTCAGACTGTTTCGAATATGAGAGTTAACATGACTTACAACTCGCTGTTGCACACATGGGCAGCTCAAGACGCAGAAATTGAGTCGACCAACTATCATCCAATCGGGTCTCCTGATGCTGACAAAATTCAATCAGACATCATGGCAATACTAAAAGACTATGATGCTGCCAGTGCTACAGCTATCGAAGGCGGAGACATCGAGCGAGAAGGCACGCTCGATAAAAGCGGCGGCGTGCTCACATTTAAGA
>CAVFJE010000143.1:0-2372 GCA_963622845.1 Dialister sp. CAG:486 | reverse complement strand
GGCATACAGATGGATGCAACTTGGGTTGAAGACACCGCTCAAGCCTAAAGTTCTCAGAAAGTATAAAGCCTAGAAAGGGGAGAAATGGAAACGTATTACAACCCTGAAGATTTAGGGAAATTCTCTACTATGGGTGAAGAAGCACCACAATTATGGGAAAAGTTCATGGCGTATTATGGAGAAGTGTTTGCAGAAGGAGCTCTAACAGCGCGCGAAAAATCGCTTATTGCTCTCGCTGTAGCTCACGCTGTTCAATGTCCTTATTGCATCGATTCGTATACAAACGATTGCTTGAACAAAGGTGTCAATGAAGAGCAAATGACCGAAGCGATCCATGTTGCGAGTGCCATTCGTGGTGGTGCGACGCTTGTTCATGGTACGCAAATGAAAAAAATCGTCAAGAAATTGGAGATGTAGAAATTAACAGAGCAAAGTTAGGACAAACGTTATGGATACAAACTTGGCAGATAGCGTGGATGTAACTCCTTTCATAGAGAGGGTTGACGAGAGCAGTGCTCATACGCTTGATCGCTTAGGCGTGTTGCAAATTAATGTTGGGAGATTGTGTAACCTTGCATGCAAGCATTGTCATGTTGAGGCAGGCCCAAATCGCATTGAGGTGATGACAAAAGACGTGTTCGATGCAATATTGCAATTGCTCAACTCTTGGAATTTTGACACCGTGGATATTACAGGTGGAGCTCCTGAGATGAATCCTCATTTCAAGTGGTTTGTTGACGAGGCATGCAAGGTGTGCAACCATGTCATTGTTCGCAGCAACATAGTCATCTACAATGAATCCGAATATTCAAGCATTCCTCAATTTCTCTCTGATAGAAACGTAGAGATTTTTGCATCCTTGCCATATTACCGTGCCAAAGAGACTGACAAGGTCCGTGGGGCAGGAACTTTTGATTTAGTAATCAAGGGTTTGCAACAATTAAATGATTTAGGCTATGGACGAGACGATACACATGTATTAAACCTTGTTTACAATCCGGCTGGTGCGTTTTTTCCTCCTCCTCAAGGTGCCATGGAGGCTGAATATAAAGCGAGGTTGAAGGCTGATTTTGACATCGATTTCAATAATCTTTTTTGCATTACAAACAATCCAATTGGCAGATTTGCAAAATTCTTAGAGAAATCGGGCAACCTCAACTCTTACATGCATAAGCTCGAGAGTGCATTTAACGCTGCTACTCTTCCTTCTATGATGTGCAGAAACCAACTTAGCGTTGGCTGGGACGGGCGTCTTTACGATTGCGATTTTAACCAAGCTGCAAACTTGCCAATTACTACTAATGAGACAATCTTTGACATTGCAGAGGAGCCATATAGTGTGCGCAAAATTGCTTTTGGCAACCATTGTTACGGTTGTTGTGCAGGTCAAGGCTCTTCTTGTGGTGGCGCAACAGAATAAGAAAAAGTGAATAGTCGGGAGTTTAATCATGATTAAAAGCGAAGAAGTAGCTCAAAAATTTATAGCTGGTTTTGACTGTGCACAAGTCATCTTGGAGCAATATGCACAAGCCTTTGGGCTGGAGCGTTCCATGGCAACAAAAGTCTCTACTGGTTTTGGTGGTGGTTGTATGCGAGGCGAGACATGCGGAGCTATCATTGGTGCATATATGGCTTTGGGCCTTAAATATGGCGTCTCTAAAGACGGAGAAGAAGGGCAAAGTCAAAAAGTTGAGTCGATGAAAAAGATTGAAGAGTTTAATCGTGCTTTTCTTGCAAAATATGACTCTTTTGAATGCAAAGAACTGCTCAATGCAGACATTTCAACGCCTGAGGGAATGAAGGTGATTCAAGAGAAGAATTTGATGATGACATTTTGCCCCAGACTTGTCCAAGATGTTACGGAAATTCTTGACGAGATGTTGTAGTTAAACGGCTGTTTGCACGCGGGAATTCACCTAATTCTAGCTTTTATATTTATTCAATTTCTATTAACTATCAGCTCTTGAAATGGGGTAATGGAGAGCACAAAAAAAATTTAAAAAAAGTTGCAATTTCTTGTTGACTTTTATTTTCATCATGCTATTATATAAAGTCCTGCGTCGCAAACGGCGGGGCAGTCGAAGAGCTATGTCTCAGAGCACCTTGACAACCAGATACTGTGGAAGTGACGAAAAGAAGACAAACGATGTTTTTTGTGAGTTCACATATTTGTTGAAATAGGTCAACAAATTTTATCCTCGGAAATAAACTTTAATGAATTCAAATAACCTACTACATATATATGTAGAGATAAATCTAAACTGAAATCAGAAGAAGCAATTCTTCTGTAAAACAGAATCGAACGGAGAGTTTGATCCTGGCTCAGGATGAACGCTGGCGGCGTGCTTAACACATGCAAGTCGAACGATTAA
>CAVFJE010000142.1:0-6064 GCA_963622845.1 Dialister sp. CAG:486 | reverse complement strand
GCATAGAATGGGGTTTTATCAAGAATGATGTCAACTTCGTCACCCTCTTCGGCAGATTCAACAATTGTTGATCCTTTAACTATTGCGACAACTGATGAAGTCGCTTCTAGATTTTCGTATCCAACAAATTGCGTTTCACCTTTGCTAGAGAGTATTTGAGAGAAGATACCACCATATGTTGACCAAGCAGCTTCAGCAGTTTGCTCACCAGCATTTCTTGCACGTTGGCGCTGAGCTTGCATCTCTTCGTCAAAACCCTCAACATCCACCTCTATTGATTTGTCTTTACAAATATCTATAGTTACTTCCAAAGGAAAGCCATAAGTATCATGAAGTTTGAATGCAATATCACCAGAGAGTACATTACCTTTTAGTTCGCTTAGAGCCTTATCAAGAAAGTCTTTTCCTTGGTGAAGAGTTGCTCCAAAGCGATTTTCTTCAGCTAAGATTAACTTTCTCTCGAGCTCTCTGTTCTCAACAATCTCTGGATAAACATCACCCATGAGTCTTACAATCTCGTCGACATATTCATTTATAAAGCAACCATTTATGCCAATTAGGTTTCCCTTCATGATTGCACGTCTAAGAAGGCGGCGCAACACATAACCTCTGCCTTCGTTGCTTGGCAAAATGCCATCAGCAATCATAAATGTGACAGCCCTTGTGTGATCCGCAATGATGCGCAAAGACAGATCGACATCAGCAGCACTGCCATACTCGACATTTGCTAGTCTCTCTCCGACACCGATCAGTGATCGAAGAACATCTGTCTCATAGTTCGACTTGACGCCTTGCATGATTGCAGCCATGCGCTCAAGCCCCATGCCAGTATCGATATTCTTGAACGGCAACTCTGGCATAGAACCATCTTCTTGAGCATCAAATTGTGTAAAAACACAATTCCAATATTCAACATATCTGTCACAATCACATCCAGGCTTGCAATCTGGCTTGCCGCATCCACATTCTTCACCCATATCATAGTAAATTTCTGAACATGGACCACATGGACCAGTTGGACCTGCACGCCAAAAATTATCATCAGCGCCAAGGCGAGATAGGTGACTTTTGTCTATTCCAAGGTTGAGCCAAATCTCTTCAGTTTCATCATCATCTTCAAAGACTGTGAAATATAGCTTCTCTTTATCAAGACCTAAAACGTCTACACTAAACTCAAGAGCCCAAGCACACATCTCTTTCTTGAAATATTTTCCAAAAGCAAAATTGCCTAACATCTCAAAGAATGAAAGATGTCTGCCCGTTGTGCCGATAATATCTATGTCATTAGTACGCACACATTTTTGGCTGGTAGTTGCACCAATATACTTGTCATCGAGTTGCTTTTGTTGAAGAAAGTAAGGCTTGAATTGTACCATTCCAGCACTTGTAAGAAGAAGAGAAGGATCATCTGGTATAAGTGATGAAGAAGGCATGCGTTTGCAGCCCTTGCTCTCGAAAAATGAGAGATATGCTTCTCTAATCTCAGCACTCGTCATATATTTCATAATTAAATATCTTCCTTATCGTTTTTTTTGACTTCAATAAAAATAACTAAATAATTATATTACTCTATACGTGCGAATGTGTCATTTGTTACATTTTGAAAATCTTCGTCGGTAAATGAATTTATAGAATTAGAAAAATCTATTGATGAAGCAAAAGTTATTATTCTATTAGAAGAATCGGGGCTTGAACACGTAGAGAAAGAAAACAGCTTTGTCATATTGTTAGAATCTTCACCCAAAGGATCAGCTTCTACTATACTGTCAGCACGTCTTTCTTCAACATAATTAGTTAGGGCTTCAGCACTTGCAAACGATGAATAAGCAATATCGCTTCTGCTTTGATTAACTTTATTTTGTGCATAAGTTTCACAAGTATAGTTGCCTTGTTGAGTCAAAATGTATATCTTTCGATGCGAATTGAACCACTCTGAGTTGCCTTGATTATCAGAAAAAACACTGAAAATTGTGCCATTATACATATTGTGGCCAAAAATGAAATTTGAGTTGTCAGAAAAATCAGACCTGTTTTGACCAGATAGAAATATACAACCGTACTCTGCACCAAAGATTGATGATTGATTGTTAAAGTTGTGCGTTAGATAATAATCGTTATCAAATTGCTTCCAAACTATCGGATATGAAATGACAGTATCTGGCATATAAATCCAACCTACTAAATCGGGATTTATTGCTTTAAGTGCATCCCAATCTATAACTATCTCGTCACCGATATTTACATATTGTTTGAGTTCGTCGTATTGACGCTGTCCATCGTAATAGCTATAAAATATTAAAGATAGCGCAATTGCTGATATAACCAAAAGCAACGCTAAAATACCAACAGTGACCTTAAAAAGTATATTTTTCGTGGTGCTATTTTGCTTCATCTAAATATCTAGTCGCTTGGTAAGCTCATCAACTATGACAGATAGTGCCTTAACTCTGGCATAAGGTTTATTGTCACTTTCCAAAATAGTCCATGGAGCATGTGAGGTGTGAGTTAGTCTAAACATATCATTGATAGCAGATTTATATTGCTCGTACTTATCCCGATTTCTCCAATCCTCATCAGTAATTTTCCATTGTTTGGACACATCATTTTCTCGCGCCTTAAAGCGTGCGAGCTGCTCATCGCTTGAAACATTGACCCAAAACTTTATTAGAATTGCACCCCATTGAGTTAAGTCATACTCAAATTCGTTTATCTCATCGTATCCTCTCGACCAATCTTGCAGTGCTGTTATTTCTTCAACTCTCTCAACAAGAACTCGTCCGTACCAACTTCTGTCAAAGAGACCGACGTGACCTGCTTTGGGGAGCCTAGTCCAATATCTCCAAAGATGAGGATGTGCAAGCTCACCTTTCGTTGGAGCAGGAGATGGAATAATAGTATATGAGCGAGCATCGAGGCCTTGTGCAACTCGCTTGATTGCGCCACCTTTACCAGCAGCGTCCCAACCCTCAAACATGACTACGAGAGGAATCCTTGCTTGATACATCAAGTTTTCCAAACAATAGAGCTCTTTTTGCAATTTCTTCTTTTTCTTCTTGTACTCTTCTCGCTCCAAGGAGATTGTGGTATCAATACTATCAACATCTGGGTAATTAGACAATATTTGAAATCTTGAACTCTCAGGTGCAAAACTATGTTGATCTCGAGCAATTTCGGTAGCAGAAGCTCCACTTTTGTGAATGATTTGTTTTTTCTTATCGCAACTTTTCTTCTTTTCAATAGCACTTTCAAGAGAAGCACATAATTTTGTTAAGATGTCAATATTGGCGCTTCTTTTATCTTGACCATTTATTAAAGTCCAAG
This sequence comes from Dialister sp. CAG:486, assembly GCA_963622845.1. GTDB lineage: Bacteria > Actinomycetota > Coriobacteriia > Coriobacteriales > Eggerthellaceae > CAVFJE01. The sequence continues at coordinate 2,743 of CAVFJE010000142.1, read as the reverse complement.
GAGCAAAATCAAAATCTGAGCCTGAGATTAGGCGATCAAAAGTTTTATATGTTTTATCATAATCCTTGATCGAATCGAGCTTTTCTTTTGAAATTCTCCACTTCGTTGTAACATCTCTTGCCAGAGCACTTAATCGCTCTTTTTGTACTTTTTTAGAGATGTGAACAAAGAACTTAACGACTGTATAACCATCATTTGTCAGCTGTCTTTCAAAATCACAAATGGAGTCAAGATAATGCCTAGAGTTATACGACGACAGAAAGACGTCCATAGCTTCCCTGTTAATGGTCATTTGTGTAGCTTTATCATACCAACCACGATCGAAAAACGTGATGTGTCCACGCTCGCCTAAGTTATCCCAATACTCTTTCATGAAAGGATAGAAATCTTCAATTTGAAACTTATTCTTAGAAAATTTTCTAAGAGTTGCCTTGTCAATCTCTGCAGGAGCATATACGCTTGTAGCTCTTGCATCCAAAAAATACATCAAATCACTAATTCTAGATCCCCTGCCCGAGCCATTCCAGCCTTCGAAGAGAACAACTAGTCCCGCACCGCATTTAATTGCCTCTTGTTGAAGAACAACTAACTTGGAGGACAATTCTTTTTGCTTAATCTTATATTCTTCTTTACTAAGACGTTTATGTTTAAAATCAACTTTTTCGAGCATAGTCTTACTCCAACTTAATAGATGTTGCTAAGAAATAAAAAGCACACCGAAGTGTGCCTTTAATGATAACTTACTTGTTGGATTTTTTTGCCCAATCGACTTGATGTTTATACCAATCAAGCCGCTCAACTTCTATCTCGTGCACAATCTTATCACTTTGAGGCGAATCCTCATTAGGTCGTGTCTCCTCAACTAGCTTTTCTTGTGCCGCAACCCTCTCGACCATTTCATCTAATTTGACTCTGCTTGTCAACTTTCCCAAGTGACCGAGAATCGATAGTTTGCCATCGATAAATTCAGCGACTCCATCATAGAGAAGAATGTCTATTCTCTCAGATCCGTCTTCACTCAGATGAAGAGAGCAGAGACCACCACGCTTATTTAAGCTCAATATCAACTCGTGACCAGGTAACACTCCATATTGTCCTTCAACAGAAGGCACGGAAGCATAGTAAACTTCTCCTCTAAAAAGTTCCCTGTTTGGAACTGCTACAGTGCACTCAAATGTCGGCTTATCTGCCATAAGAGATCAAATTTCCTTATCTATTCTTTGCTTTGAGTTTTTTCATACTCAGCATAAACATCGTCAATGGAGCCCTTATAGACAAAGCATTGCTCAGGTATATGATCGCAATTGCCATCCAAAATGTCTTTGAAGGAACGAACTGTATCCTCAACCTTGACATATTTGCCAGGGTTGCCTGTAAAGACCTCAGCTACGTGGAACGGCTGTCCTAAAAACTTTTGAACTTTGCGAGCTCTATTAACTGTTAGCTTTTGATCTTCAGAAAGCTCATCCATACCCAAAATAGCTATGATGTCTTGCAAGTCTTTATACTCTTGAAGAATTTGTTGAACACCAACTGCCACATCGTAGTGCTCTTGTCCAACAATTTCAGGATCAAGTGCTCTTGAAGATGACTCAAGAGGATCAACAGCAGGATATATTCCCAGCTCAGCAATGCCTCTAGAAAGAACAGTCTTTGCATCTAAGTGTGTAAACGTAGTAGCAGGGGCTGGGTCTGTCAAGTCGTCAGCAGGAACATATACAGCTTGAACTGAAGTGATAGATCCTGTTGTAGTTGAAGTAATTCTTTCTTGAAGGTCACCCATCTCTGTAGCAAGTGTTGGCTGATATCCAACAGCAGATGGCATACGACCGAGAAGAGCAGAAACTTCTGATCCAGCTTGTGTAAAGCGGAAGATGTTGTCAATAAACAAAAGAACGTCTTGACCTTGATCACGGAAGTACTCTGCTTCTGTAAGACCTGCTAGACCAACTCTTAGACGAGCTCCAGGAGGCTCATTCATCTGACCATATACAAGACATGTTTTGTCGATAACACCAGACTCACTCATCTCTAGATAGAGGTCAGTACCTTCTCTTGTTCTCTCTCCTACGCCAGTGAAAACTGAAGTTCCACCATGCTCTTGAGCAAGATTGTTGATTAGCTCTTGAATACAAACTGTTTTTCCAACACCAGCACCACCAAACAGACCGGTCTTTCCACCTTTTACATAAGGCTCAATCAAGTCAATAACCTTAATACCAGTTTCAAAAATCTCTGTTGTAGTTGTTAGAGTATCAAAAGATGGTGCAGGATGATGAATTGGAGCCCACTCAACATCGGTTGGCATCTCTTTTCCATCAACTGGTTCTCCCAATACGTTCCAAATTCTGCCTAAAGTTGACTTTCCTACAGGCATCTTGATTGGAGAGCCCGTATCGACAACTTCCATTCCACGAAGCATGCCATCTGTAGAAGTCATTGCAACGCATCTTACTAGATCGCCAGGCAAGTGTGTTTGAACTTCTAGAACTGTATGAAATTCTCCAGAAGGTGTTTGCCCATCGACGTGAAGTGCATTGTAGATACCAGGCATCTGCTCAGGTGGAAATTCACAGTCAACAACAGCACCAACAACGCGCACAACGCGTCCAACTGTACCTTTTGACTCTATTTTGTTATCAGCCATAAATTAATCCTCCAATGCTGCGGCTCCGCCAACAATCTCAGTAATTTCAGTAGTAATAGCACCTTGACGTGCTCTATTATAGACACGCGTCAGCGT
>CAVFJE010000141.1:6524-9606 GCA_963622845.1 Dialister sp. CAG:486 | reverse complement strand
CAAATGTTTAGGCGACTGAGTTTCAGCAAATTCAGTTTCATTTAACGTTGCAATTTTTGAAGTAACCATAAATTCTGTAACGTTAAATTGTCAGTTTTCTTTTTTGATGTTGTGATTTAGCAACTTAAGTCCCAAAATTTGCATCATAGTGAATTTACCTTTTTCTTGCACGACGCATGCGATAACATAATTCTTGCTGGCAGGATTCAAAGGAAAGTATATGAAGATTACAGTTGAAGAAGATGCAAGTTTAGAAGAAGTTCAAGTTACGTTTCGAACACCGAAAATTGATGAGCAAGTCATCGAAGCAGTTTCGCGCTTGAAACTCTATGAGCAAAGAATTACTGGCACTTGTGATGGTGAGTCTTGCATTGTGCCAGCGAGAGATGTTCTTCTGTTTGAATCGGTTGACAAAAAGACGTTTTTCTATACGGAAAATCGTGTTTTCGAAACGAACATGCGCCTCTATGAGATCGAAGACAGGCTTGGAATTTGTGGCTTTGTTCGCACTGGAAAGTCAACCATCATCAATTTAAAGAAGGTCGAAAGTTTAAGAAGTGACATTGGTGCAAAATTGATAGCCACACTTTCAAACGGTGAGAAAACTGTCATTTCGCGAGCATATGCTTCAGAAGTTAAAAGGCAACTAGGAATTTAGTAGATGAAAGGATAAAGATCATGAACAACAAAGTAACAAATAAGAGTGACTTAACGTTTGCAAAAGCGGTTGGAAGCATCGCCTTGGCGACGGTCATCGCATTCACAATCACAATTTTGTGCTGGACAATTTTTGGTGTTATGCCGAACTGGAACGGAACTGGTATGATTTCTGTTTCGGAGGTGGTCTGTGCTACTTGGGTTAGCCTAGGAATATGCGTTTGCATGTCATGTCTTGGATTTGCTTGTTTTTCAGAAGCGTTCGCAACTAAAGCATCAATGATTGCTAGGTTCGCTGTGTTTGCCGTTTTGGGCTATGGCATAATTGCAGCATGGGTGATTGGCTCAGGATGGTGCCCCATAGAAGCTCTAGGAACATTTACTCTAGCGTGCGTCCTTGCATTCGCTTTTGCTGGATTGTCTGTCTATATTTGCTCATCAATGACGGACAAAAAACTACAACAACAACTTGATGCCTATAAGAAAGATTAGGGAAAACTGCAAAGGTCTGACTCACTTGGGTTAGACCTTAATTAGTTAGTATTCAAGGCTGACAATCAAGGATGTGGGTATGGATGTCAAGCTTAAGAACAACGCTAATATGGTATAATTTAACATGTTATAACATTATTCGATGCACAATTATGACGTCAATTATTGAAGAAAAAGCTCGCTTTAGGCAAATTGGGAATAGTTTGGGAGTTATTGTGCCTGCCAACATTCGAAAAGTTGGAGGTTTTAAAAGTGGCGACGTTGTCACTTTGCGGTGTCCACGTCGTGGTGTGTTAACGATTAGTTCCATTGAAAATGCAAGTAAGAACAAGTCACAATCGTGGAGCGAACTTCAGCAATTCGTTACAGCAAATAAGACAGATTCTTCAATATGGCCAAGCAATAAAACGTTTAAGGAAGTTTTAGTTGAAGCACGCGACAAGAGGTTTTCTTTATGAGATTCTTTCTTGACACAAACGTCCTTGTATACTCGCTTCATCAAGAATCTAAGCAACATGCAGAAGTTAATAAGTTTATTACTTATGCACTTGACAGCGCAATAACTTGCTACTTTTTATCATCATCATTAAAGGATATCTATTACATTCTATGCAGACACTATCTTTCTGAAGAAAATTCTCGTTTGTGCATTCAAATGCTCCGAGAAACGCTTGACATGGTTGATTTGAGTTCAAGCTTAATTGACGAAGCATTACGAAGCGACGAGCCAGATTTCCAAGACGGTGTAGTGAGGGCAACAGCAGAAAGTTTGCAAGTTGATGCAATAATTTCTTACGATCAGGATGCCTTTAAGCATTCATTTATCCCAAAAATGACAGCCAAAAAAGCATTTAAAATGATTAAAGATTGATTAAACTAAAAAATATTCTCATCAACCTAAAAAACATTCTGGATCGTGTGAATTGATGACACCTACAGCTTGAAGGTACGCATAAATGACTGTGCTGCCTACAAATTTCATACCCTTCTTTTTTAAATCCTTAGAGATTGTCTCAGAAAATTTTGATTTTGTGAGACCTGTCTCACGGATTACAGTGTTGTCGCTCCAATGCCAAATATATTTTGCAAAAGAGCCATACTCATTTTGAATTTGCATAAAGACTTTAGCATTATTGATAGCAGCTTCTATCTTAAGACGGTTTTTGATGATTGCATTGTTTTGCAACAATAGGTTCACCTTATTTTCATCATAGTTACAAACCCTTTCGATGTTAAAGCCATCAAACGCTTCTCTAAAAGCAAGTCGTTTGTTAAGTACGCACTCCCATGAAAGTCCTGTTTGAAAACACTCTAAGACCAACATCTCAAACAAGGTATGGTCATCGTGCACAGGTTTGCCCCACTCTTCATCGTGATAGCGTACGTAAATCTCATTTTTTAGGTTAACCCATGAACATCGCTTTTTGTCGTCTGCTAAATCCACTCTTAAGTCTCCAATAATTAAGCTTCAACGCTTGTTTCGATTATAGTGTATCTAAAATTATTTAGAGATCCCTTATTTCCACTATAATTACTCAAGATGATTGTAAATGGACTAAAGAACGCAGTACGAACATTATCTGTAATAGTGTTGAGCATCGCCCTTGTACTCACGCCTTTTGCTGCAAGAATCGCTCATGCAGAGACCAGTGAGGTTGAATTTGATGCCGATGCAAATCAAAAGATAATCGAAGAGTCATCTTCTAGTTATGAAGAAGCGATGTCTAAATCTAGCGAGCTACAAAAAACAATTGCCGACAACGAGGAGAGAATTTCGCAAATAAATGAATCCATGCCCAAGCGTCAAGAAGTTGCGAGTGCAGCGATTAGAGAACTCTATTCTTTGGATAAAGTTTTAGGGCAGCTAATAAACATGATTTTGGGAATAGAGGATATTCAAAGTGCGATAACTAATCTTGACTACATCGAGCAC
>CAVFJE010000141.1:0-6514 GCA_963622845.1 Dialister sp. CAG:486 | reverse complement strand
GCTTGATACACTTCAAAGCCAGCTTTCTTCTCAAAAAGAAGAAGCTGATGCGGCTGCAGCCGAAGCTTCAAAGGCACTACTTCAAGCTCAAGCTGCTAGAGAGGAAGCTCAAAGGAAAGCTCAAGAGGCAGCAGAGAGAGAAAGGCTCGAGGCCCAAGAAGCAGCAGAAAAGGCAGCCAGAGAGGCGCAAGCAAGCGAGGCTTCTAATGACGCTAATAGTGAGTCGACTACTCCAGATGGTGTATCTCAACCAACAAGTGATGGAGCCGATTGGAGCGTAGATAAGTCAGTTTTTGTTAGCGAGTGGGCAGCTAGAATTGACAATTATTTAAGTGGCTCACCGCTTTCTGGGCAAGGCAGAAACTTTGCGAGTGCAGCATGGGATTATGGTGTTGATCCAAGGTGGTCACCTGCAATTTCTTATACTGAAAGCTCAAAGGGTGCCAATTGTTTTAAGTCTCACAATGCGTGGGGATGGGGTTCAATTTCGTGGGATTCTTGGGAAGAAGCGATCTTTGCGCATGTTAGAGGTCTTGCAAGAGGATATGGATATACCATCTCGATTAATGCTGCAAAAAAATATTGTCCTCCTAATTGGCAGCATTGGTATAACGTCACGTCCAATCAAATGAATTTGATATAATTTTCTTTTGAGAGAAGAAGAGCTTATTTCTAAGAATAGGTGAAAAGAAAATTGAGTAATCCAATGTTGCGTATAGGCATTGATGTGGGTTCAACTACTGTCAAAAGTGCAATACTTGATCCTGATAACAATGTGCTTTGGAGCGTTTATCTGCGTCATATGTCCGATGTTAGAGCCACGGTAAAAGATGTTATTGAACGCGCCAATGCTGGTTTTCCAGACAATGAAATGAAAGTTGCGATAACCGGAAGCGGTGGTCTGCTTTTGGCTGAGTCGTTGCAAATTCCTTTTGTTCAAGAAGTAATAGCAAACAAAAGTGCAGTTGAGACATTTATTCCTCGTACGGATGTAGCTATTGAACTTGGCGGAGAAGATGCAAAGATCGTTTATTTTGATCAAGGAATAGAACAAAGAATGAATGGCACATGTGCAGGTGGAACGGGTGCTTTCATCGATCAAATGGCCGCTCTTCTCAACACAGATGCAAGTGGTCTAAATGAACTTGCGAAGTCGCACACAATTCTCTATCCAATAGCATCTCGTTGTGGAGTTTTTGCCAAAACTGATGTGCAACCGCTTTTGAATGAAGGTGCAAAAAAAGAAGACATCGCTGCATCTATTTTTCAATCTGTTGTGACGCAAACAATTTCAGGTCTTGCTTGCGGCAGACCAATTAGAGGAAACATTGCGTTTTTAGGCGGTCCTCTTCAATATTTAAGCGAGCTTCGTCAACGTTTTTATGAGACTTTAGAACTAGGAGAAGACAGTATCATCGTCCCAAGTGACGCTCATCTTTTTGTTGCGAAAGGTTGTGCAATTTGTGCAGGCAAAGAAAAAGATGCACCTCAAAAGCTTAGCGATATTTTGCAAAGATTTGAAAAGGTGGGTCACGTTCAAGGTAGCGAAGTGTCACGTCTTGATCCTCTTTTTAAAGACGAGCAAGAGTGGAGTGAATTTTGCGAAAGGCACGATAAAGAGAAAGTAAGTAGAGGTGATTTGTCTAGTTATAGAGGCAAAGTTTTTCTCGGAATTGATGCTGGTTCTACTACTTTTAAGGCTGCACTTATTGGAGAGAACTCTGAGCTTTTGTGGACTACATACTCTTCAAACAAAGGAGAAGTTCTCGATTGTGCTAAACAAGGATTGCGAGAGCTTTATGCTGTCTTGCCTGATGGATGTGAAATCGGTCACGCTACTGTAACTGGATATGGCGAAGGTCTACTTCTTCAAGCTTTATCTGTTGATAGTGGCGAGATCGAGACTGTTGCACACTTAAGAGGTGCACAAGAATTGATGGGAGATGTCGAGTTCATCCTTGATATTGGCGGACAAGATATGAAATGCCTAAGAATTAAAGATGGCGTCATTGATCACATCATGTTAAACGAAGCTTGCTCTAGTGGTTGTGGTTCATTTATTGAGTCTTTCGCAGCAGGTCTTGGGCTGGACGTCAAGGAATTTGCTGCTGCAGCATGCAAATCTAAGGCACCGGTTGATTTGGGCTCCAGATGTACAGTATTTATGAATTCAAGGGTTAAGCAAGCTCAAAAAGAAGGTGCTAGCGTTGAAGATATAGCCGCAGGTTTGGCAATTTCAGTTATAAAGAATGCTCTATTTAAGGTCATCAAGATTAGAGATCCAAAAGATGTTGGCACAAACGTCATTGTTCAAGGTGGAACTTTCCTAAACGATGCTGTGCTTAGAGCTTTTGAACAACTGTCTCAAGTTAATGCCGTAAGACCAGATATAGCTGGTAACATGGGTGCTTATGGAGCAGCTCTTTTGGCTAAAGAGAGATACGAAAATGCAATTAATAAACAATAAAGAGAATAGAATATGAGCGATATTAAGTCTTCGATATTAAACCTTGATCAACTAGATGAAATGGAGCCTAAGCATAGAACTGTCAGGTGCAAAGGCTGTTCTAACTCGTGTTTGTTGACTATAAACGATTTTGGTGTTGACAGTGACACAGGCAAAAGAAAGCGCTTCATCACAGGCAATAGATGTGAAGTAGGTGCAAGTATGGGCGAGGGCAAAGGTGAAATCTCAATCCCTAACATGTTTGATTGGAAGACAAAGCGCCTTTTTGATTATTACAAACCTCTGACACAAGACGGCGGCATCAAGGGTACAATTGGCATTCCAAGAGCTCTAAATATGTATGAGAATTATCCTTTTTGGTTTACTTTTTGGACCAAACTTGGGTATAGAGTTGTTCTAAGCGACGTTTCTTCCAAAGCAATCTATGAATCTGGAATTGAGTCGATGCCATCAGAGAGTGTTTGTTATCCAGCTAAGCTCTCTCATGGACATATTATGAATTTGCTAACTAAGGACATTGATTTTATATGGATGCCTTGTAGTAAGTGGGAAAGATCTGAAGATGCGAGTGCCGGCAATCACTTTAATTGCCCGATTGTTGCCTCTTATGCTGAAGCTCTTAGACTCAACATTGACGAGTTAAAAGAAAAAGACATACCGCTTTTGACTCCTTGGTTGCCATATCACGACAGTGAGAAGTTAAAGAAGCGTATGCAAGAATATATTCTCTCTGAGCAAGCTCAAACTTTTATGAGCGGCGACGAACTTCCAAATAAAGGCGATATAGCTAGCGCGATAGATGCTGCAACTCAAGAAGATGAGAAGTTCAAGCACGACATTAGAGCGAAGGGTACCGAGATTTTGCAATGGATGGAAAGATCTGGAACTCATGGCATAGTTTTGGCTGGTAGACCTTATCATCAAGATCCAGAGATTAATCATGCAATACCAGAGCTTCTAACTTCTTTTGGCTTGGCAGTTCTTACGGAGGATTCAGTTGCGCACTTGGGGCAGTTAGAGAGACCGATTAGAGTCGTTGATCAATGGATGTATCACACGCGTCTTTATGCTGCAGCAAAATTTGTATCGAAAAGAAATGACCTCGATTTAATTCAGCTTAATTCGTTTGGATGTGGACTTGATGCCCTAACAACTGATCAAGTACAAGAAGTCTTAGAGTCGGCTGGCAAAGTTTATACAGTTCTAAAGATCGACGAAGTTTCAAACCTAGGTGCTGCAAAAATTAGAGTTAGGTCACTTTTGGCTGCGCTTAAAAATAAAGCTGATGAAGTAAATGATAAAGATGATCAGCGTGCTGCTATTGACAGAGGTTGCCCTGCATGTATATCAGATTTTGATATTAGCGAAATTGTTCCTGACAAAGCAAATGAAAAGTCAAAGTTTGTTGGTAGTGATGAATTTGCACATCGCGAAGTCGCCAATACAGAGTTTGAAAGAGTAGAGTTCACCAACAAGATGAAGGAAGAGGGTTATACAATCCTTTGTCCTCAAATGGCGCCTATGCACTTCGAGATTATAGTGCCAATTCTAAGGCGATACGGTTATAACGTTGAACTTTTGCCTGCTGTCGACAGAGAAGCTGTTAATTATGGACTTAAGTATGTTAACAACGATATTTGCTATCCTTCAGTTTTGGTTACGGGTCAAATTATGGAGGCAGTCCTCTCTGGAAAGTATGACTTAGACAAGCTTGCAATTATCATTACACAAACGGGTGGCGGATGCAGAGCCACTAATTATATTGCTTTAATCAGAAAAGCGCTTAAAGCTGCAGGCCTCGGTCATATCCCTGTTGTTGCGCTTTCTTTTAAGAAGCTAGAAGAACATAATGAAGGCTGGAAGCTAACTCCTAAGATGATTATCGAGGCGGCTTACGCCCTTCAGCTTGGCGATCTATTGATGCAATGTTTGTATCGAGTAAGACCTTACGAAATTGAAAAAGGATCTGCCAACCGATTGTATGATTATTGGTCAGCTCAATGCAAACAAGCCGCGTCTGAAGGTCTAAGCAGAAAGAAGTTTAGCGAACTTTGCTATCAATTAGTTGATGATTTTGACACTTTGCCCTGTACAGGAGAAGGAACGAAGCCCCGCGTTGGCGTAGTTGGAGAGATTCTAGTTAAATTTCATCCAACTGCAAACAACGGTATTACAGATCGTATTGAAGAAGAAGATTGTGAGGTTGTAGTACCAGGTCTACTTGAATTTTTCCTATTCGGATTGGTTGGAGGAATATTTCAAAGAGAGATTGGAAAGCCGAAAAAAAGTGAGATAGGTGCCAAGCTTGGCCTTAATGCTGTCAGATGGTTAAGGCGACCTGCTATGGATGCGCTCAAGAAATCTGTGAGATTTGAACCTCCAGCAGACATCATGGAGCTCGCTTCTTATGCTAGCGAAATTCTCTCTCTATGTAATTCAATGGGCGAGGGTTGGCTGCTCACAGCAGAGATGTGCGAGCTGATTAAAACTGACTGCCCTAATATCGTTTGCACACAACCATTTGCGTGTTTGCCAAATCATGTAGTTGGAAAGGCTGTCATAAAAGAATTGAGACGTAAATACCCGCAATCAAACATCGTAGCTGTCGATTATGATCCAGGTGCTAGTGAAGTTAACCAGCTAAATAGGATTAAATTGATGATTGCAGTAGCTAAATCTAATTTGGAGGAGACTCTAGAGCAAAAGATCGCTTAGCTCTTCAAACATGTCAACTATATAGTCAGGGCTGAACTCTTTTAGTTGTTCTCTGTTGAAAAATCCCCAAGTGACAGCAATAGATATACATTTTACATCATGAGCTGCTTGAATATCAAAGGGTGCGTCTCCCACGTAGATACATTTTTCAACATCGATACCTAGCTGTTCGGCACAATAAGCAATAGGCTCTCCATTTGGTTTGTGATTTTTAGTATGCTCAACGCCAACGATTGCAGTCATATACTCGTCAATCTCAAGAAGTTTGAGACCTTCAAGACAACGTGTAGAGAGCTTTGATGTTGCAACACCAAGCTTAAGCCCTGACGCTTTTAAATTTTCTAGACATTCTTTGCAACCATCGAAACTCTTTAACAACTTAGAGTGATTAATGGCATCAAAATCTCTGTAGGCATCAACCATAGTCTTTTGCAAAGCTATATCGTCGGTGAATTTTGGCATTTGATCTTCAAGCGGAAGTCCGATGTATTTTAAGTAATCGACCTCGCCAGGTTCGCAGTTTAAGTACTTGCCCAATACATGATTCATGCCAGCAGTAATTGTGTCTCTTGTGTTTGCAATAGTGCCGTCGTTGTCGAATATCACGGCCTCAATGTTGTCAATCATGATTTTTTTGTTATTCCATTTCTTCTTTATTGATTTTGCTATCTCGCTCTAATTTCACACGTTCCGAAATATCTATTCCTGATTTAGCACGCTCTTCCCACTCTAAGTTATCAGATCTTTTAGTTGAAATCTCGTTTAGGGGTCTATCAAAACAGGTCCTTTGATAGAAAAGAAAACAAGTGAGTAGTAAGCAAATAATACCGAGTTGCCATGTGCCAGTAAATAGGAATAGTGATCCTCCTATTAACATTAGGAGAGAAATAGAAATTGCCCACGCAGTTCTAATCCTTAAAACTAATCCGACCGCGCAAATTACAAGGATAAGTGAGACTATGACAAGCGGTATCCCCACCATTAAAACTGACATGTCAATCCATGCTGTTAGTGTCGTAAAAGGCGTAAATAGCGATGGAAAGAAAACCATGACGCAATTAACTGCACCAACGACGAATACAAGTGTACCTGCAATCCATCCAACATCTTTTTCTCTTTGAAGTTCTGACTCTGATTTTTTTGAATTGAAAAAACCTGATTGAGAAAGTAGTACTGCACCAATTGCAAATGGAACCCAAAACATTATGCCTCGATAAACGAGTGCGATTGCAGTTGCAGCTGAAACTGGACAACCATAGGCAGTGATGATAGCTATTATCGCGGCTTCAACTACTCCAACGCCTTGAGGAGTAGGGGATAGAAGCACAGAGA
>CAVFJE010000140.1:1035-3776 GCA_963622845.1 Dialister sp. CAG:486 | reverse complement strand
AATATACACCTTTTTTTAAATTTTTCGAGAGTTTTTAATTTTTTTATAACGAGTGCCCTAAAGCATGAATGCAAAAAAAGATAATTAAGATAGCTTGTCTATCGCAATTTGTATGCAATTGATCGAAGCTACAGCTTTTGCCACACACTCTCTGCGGCTATCATCTTCAGGAGCTCTAAGACCTGCTTTTGCAGCAGCGAAACGCGCATCTTCGCACATGTCATCCCAATTAGCTAAAACTTTGTCCATTGCAGGTGTTTTGAGCGGAGCGTCTGTCTTTTCCCAGAGAGAATTAGCTAAATCGACTGTAGCAATGGCGAAATCTAATGTAGTTTTTAGATCTTCTCTAACTTCAAAAAGCATGCTATCAGTGATCTCAGTGCTAAAGCCTGATACTTTAAGTGTTATAGGATGAACGGCTCTTCCAGAGATCTCTGTAAGTGCGCTATTCAAAATTAATCGCGTCTCCAAAAACGCCTTTAACAATTCTGGGCAATCTCTACAAAAATCATAAAAATTATCGTATGAACTCGCTTTTCTTAAATCCTCAAAGTAAAGCTCTGATAGATAGTTTTTTGCACATTCAATCTCGAGAAGAGCATCTCTAATTGCCTCAACTTTACAACACACATCGAGCGATTTAAGCTTTTCATGTTCCCTTAAATGCGCCACGACGTTTCTGTGTGAGTGACGACCACATTTTCTAGATTTAACGAATGTGCTCATTGCTATATCTAGACCCTCAAGATTTTGATCAAGGAGGCGGTCAACATTGCAACCTTCTAAAAAGTCATCAAGTGTTGAGTTTTTTTGTGTCGCATCGAAAACTCTTTGCGCAGTCTCTAGCTCGGCATTAACACTAATTCCCCCACATCCATAACAAGTAGCTCCAAACTTTGTGCAAATAGCATCACAAGAAACTTGTGTGACTAGACCTGAGCAAAGCCTTCCATAATCTAAAACACACTCAATTTCATTCATCTTGCATTTGCCACAAAGGCTAGCTGTCGACTCAAACGTATTATTGCCATAAATTGCATGTTGTACAACCTTAATGAAGTCCAACGCATCAATCGGACAACACCTAACTTTGAAATCAACATCGATAAGCGTGCTGAGGCCTTTATACTTCTTCTCGTCATCTCTCCAATTAAGCCCACATGCACACATGCCAAGTGCAATAACTTTATCTGAAATTTCTCTAATCTTGCTTAAAAGATTTGCCGGCTCAACACCATTAATTGCACCCTCGACGATTGCAATGTCGAGCTTTTTTGGAAATTCACTTTCCATAATTTTTGGCCAATAGACAATTTCAACTTGATCAGCTAAATCAAGCAAAAGGGTGTCAGCGTTCAAGATTTGCTCTTGACAACCTCCACATGATGACAAGGAAAATATACCGAGTGTTGGCTTATTGTTGGAATTGGTGAACATATTAGATCGATCCTTGCATATTTTGAGCTTCCCAATAATTGAAAACTGGACCATCAAGACAGCAATATTGATGACCAACATGACAATGACCGCACTTGCCCATGCCGCACTTCATGTGACGCTCAAATGACATGTAAATATGGTCGTAGTCGATTCCTTTTTTCCGCATTTCTTCGATGACTGAGCCATACATAACAGGTGGTCCACAAATTGCACCATAGGTGTTATCTGGGTTGAGATCTATATATTGAAACATATCGCCTGCATAACCAACGTCTCCGTCCCAATCTTCTTCAGGCTGTGATAGAGGCAAATAAAGCTCGAAGTCGCTTCTGTGGCGCCACATGTCGAATTGATTCTTGAACATGATGGTCTTTGATGTGCGCGAGCCATAAATGATGACAACCTTGCCAAAAGATTCGCGTTCATCATGAATGTTATTAATGAGAGAACGAAGCGGAGCGATTCCTGTGCCTCCCGCAACAAGAAGCATGTCGCTACCTTTCATCTCTTCGAAAGGAAAAGGTCTTCCATAAGGACCTCTGATGCCGATGATATCTCCGCATTGCATTTCACTTAGTCTGCCAGTTACAGCTCCAGCTTTTCTAATAGTGAGCTCAAAAAAACCGCTCTTAGCAGGGCTTGAGCAAATTGCGATTGGAGCTTCCCCAACACCTAAAATCGAGATGATTACGAATTGTCCAGGTTCGTGATGAAAAGCGGCTCTCACCCTCTCATCGACTAGTCTAAATTCGTATAACTTTTCAGTCTCAGTTAGCGGTATTATACTGGTGATTCGTGCTTCCCAAGGTCTATATGGATCTGCCTTGAGAAGGGCCTCACCTTGCATCATTGTCTCTGAAGCTGTTATTGCCATTCTAACCTCTTACTCAAATTCCTTGTGAGAGAAAAATTTCAAAACTTCAATTGGAGATATCCCTGCTTTGCATGCAGATACGCACCTTCCGCATCCTACACAAAGGTATCTGTCGTGCTTTGAATAAAATCCATTCAATTTGTGATACATACGATGTCTGACGCGCTCAAAATTCTTGCTTCTAAAGTTAAACCCGCCTGTAACTTGTGCAAATTCTGGATTCATACACGAATCAGGAAATCTCTCTCGCTTGCCTCCCTTGCCAGAAGGCTCGAGTGAATCTACTATATTAAAGTTGTAATCCGTTGGACAAACTGTTGAGCAAGCAGTGCAACTCAAACACTTTGACCCCATCTCTTCCCAGAATGGATCGTTATGAAATGCATCCATAAGCATTGGAATTTCTTGAATTTCTGGAATGTCGCGA
>CAVFJE010000140.1:0-1025 GCA_963622845.1 Dialister sp. CAG:486 | reverse complement strand
GCGGAGAGCAAACCTCTTCTAGTACGTCAGCACCCTCAACTGATCCAATCGAGACAAAGTATCTATCTCCCAAATCTTGCATGAACAGATCGTATCCACCCTTAGCATCTTGCGTACCCAAGTTGTGACAAAAACACTCAGGGGACGGCATACATGATATACCAATTATCATTGTCCTTGATTTTCTCTTCAAGTAATAGGGGTCTGGTCTCTCTGGATCTTCAAAGACGAGATTGAGGTTGTTAATAGCATTGATGTCGCAAGCATGAGCTCCAAATAGAACTCGATTACGCGGATGAATATCCCAATTGTGAACTTTGCCGTTTTCGTCGAACTCTAGCAAAGTTTCATGACTAGGGATAAAGTATTTTTTTAGAGATGTGAGCGTTGTAGGATAGTCAAGATCTATCTCATCGAAGTTGCTCGCAGGCTTAAATGCGTAACTTTTGCCCGTCTTAACAGGTGCTATGACCTCACAATTCGCAACAAAAGCATCGAAAAGACGCCGCAAATCTGGTTTATCAATTATTCTATATTGCAAAAGATTATCCTTGTCAAACTAATTAAACGTGAAACACATATCCATTAGCTATTTGCACTAGCAAAATACAATTCGATATATTTAACTTTCCAGCCGATCAAATCTCGCTTAAGTCCAACCTTGTAGTTGACCTCTCCGCCTTGCTCCGTATGGGCTTTGACATAAGCAATAGATTCTGCCATACCTCTCTCAACGCTGACGACTTCAACGTTGTCATCTTTGACAACACCATCAAGTATCGCTTTTAGTTCACTCTGAGACAATTCAGACGAAAAGTTTGGATTCGTGGAAGTTGGATCTGCAAATACCGCTGCACTGACTGTTCTTTGAGTTGGATATCCATACCCTTGTGTATAAGCTGCAATTCCTCCCAACAAAACTAGTGCTATCAAAATGACAATCGCGATTAAGATTTTCAAACCTCGACCGTTACGTCTACGCTCATTTTTAGCCATAGACTTATAGAGATCTTTCATCTCTTCTT
>CAVFJE010000139.1:3147-5075 GCA_963622845.1 Dialister sp. CAG:486 | reverse complement strand
CTTAATAATCTCTGCCATTTTCTCTTCTATTTTTGGAAAATCTTCAACACTGATTGAAGTAGGCAGGGCGAAGTCGTAGAAAAAACCATCTTCTGTGTGCGGACCAAAACCAATTTGAGTTCCAGGATATAGCTCTTGAACGGCTTCTGCCATTACGTGAGCACAAGAATGCCTCAATATCGCAAGAGCATCACTAGACTTTTCGGTGATTAGCTCTACCTCATCGCCATCGCTTAGCTCATCAACTAGATCAGCATAGTTGCCATTTACCTTGGCACAAATTGATGCTCTCGCTAGACCTTCGCTGATTGAAAGCGCCAAATCTAGCACTGTTGAACCTTCGGCAAGTTCCTTAGATGAACCATCAAGTAGTTTTATTTCCATAATAGTCTTTACTCCTCTAAAAAATTTTTAGAAATTCATATAAGTATAAAGTTAAATCTAAGATGATGTCTTCTCTGCTGAAGTTGCACTTCTGCGAGCTCTTGAGTGAGAGCGATTTTGAGAAGTAGAACTTGATGCAGAAGAGAGCTTAGTTGCGCAATAAGGACAAATAGTCCAAGTTGGTTCGAGAGGTTTAGCACATCCTGAACATAGGTTGCGAAGTGCAGTTTGACATGATGGACAGACAATATAGTCAGCTTTAACTGGATAACCGCATCTCGCGCATTCACCATATTCGACTAATTGACGCTGTTTGAGTGCAACTTCAAGTTCTTGCTCATCTCTATCCATCGCATACATTGAAGGTCTAAGAAGTAAATACGCTACAAGACCGATGATAGGAATTATTGCGATCAAAGACCATTTCTTAGAGTCGCAATCTCTGAGTTTTGCATCGCGTGAGACCCAAACGATGCTAAGCAAGTAAGTAGCAATTATCATCAATATTAAAATAATGCCTAAAACTCGCATTTGAGGCGTGATTATTTGACTAAGTATTGCATTCATGTCTTTATTTCAAATCCTCTCAAATATTAATTTAACTAAATAATATTAACACAATATGACTTTATGAGAGGTTGTCGAGCTGGGTGTTCAATCGCTCAATAATATCTTTAAGCTCGCTATGTTTAGCTTTATCTTTCTCAATAATCTCAGGTGCAGCTTTACTCAAAAAACCTTCATTACTCAATTTTTTGTCTAGCTTAGCAAAATCTTTTTGTGCGTCAGCAAGCTTCTTCTTTAGTCGTGCAATCTCTGCTTCCATGTCGACTAAATCAGTCAAGTCAACATATATCTCTAAATCGCTAGTAACACTAATTGAAGACGACTGTGGTTTTGTAACATCGCTTCCAGCATTTAGTGCGTCAATATTGCCAAGGCGCTTTATAAGCAAGTCTTGAGAGAGAATAAGCTCAGCATTTTGATCATCTGTCTTTATTGAGACATTTAGCTTCTCTTTAGGAAAGATGCCATATCTCGCCCTAGTAGAGCGTGCGGCCGAGATAACACAAATTATCTTTTCGATTAACGCTTCACAAGTTTCGTTTCTGTATTTATCGAAATCACTAGAATCAGGCCAACTTGAAGCGATTAACATGTCATCGTCAGCTTTATTATCATAGAGGCTGTCATAGATCTCTTCAGTTACGAAAGGCATGATAGGATGCAATATTTTGCATGCACACTCAAGTATGAAGACAAGATTTCGCTGACATGCTAGTCTGTCGGTTGGATCATTTTGCTCACTGAGACGACCTTTTGAAAATTCAATATACCAATCGCAAAACTCATTCCAGAAAAAATGATAGAGTGATCTGGTCATTGCTGCAAAATCATAATTTTTATACGCTTCGTCAACAGACTGGATGAGTGCATGAAGGCGAGAGAATATCCACTTATCTGCCAATGTAGAAACTTGTACCTCGCCGCTGTCAAATCCATTCAAATTCATAGTTACAAATCGCGCAGCATTTCTAACTTTA